>ONUN01000032.1 GCA_900320955.1 uncultured Methanobrevibacter sp.
CGGAACACTTTCACCAGTAATTGAAGCCTGGTTGATTGATGAAGAACCAAATACAATTTCCCCATCCAAAGGAACCTTATCACCCGGTTTTACGATTACAATATCGCCTATGTCTATTTCATCAACATTCTTAATCTCTTCTTTATCTCCCACTTTTAATCTGGCAGTATCAGGAGCGATTTCAACCAATGATTTGATTGAGCGTTTAGCTCTGAATTCAGAATAGTCTTCTAAAAATTCTGCGATATAATACAGGAATGTTACTGCAGCACCCTCTTCAGGATGGCCAATAATAAATGATGCAACACAAGCAATACACATCAACATTGCAGGACCTATGGTGTGCTTTTTGACTAAGGATTTATAAGCTGAAACAGCTATTTCATAACCTGCAATAATTGCGCCAAGCATATAAATGGCTGTCACAATTGTTGTGTCCACTGCCAACAATTCAAAAATATGTCCCAAAACAAATAATATTCCACTTGCAACCATTATTTGAATTGGTCTATTGGCAATCAAAGGTTTTCCTTCAGCCAATAGCTCTTCATCATCGTCATCATCATCCGCACAATCAGGACAACCACAAAGACTTATATCATCATCTTCATCGCAATGGTCATGATCATGATGGTGATGCTCATGCCCGTGGTCATGATTATGGTCATGATGGTGATGCTCATGCTCGTGGTCATGGCCATGGTCATGATGGTCGTCATCATCCGCACAATCAGGACAACCACAAAGACTTATATCAACATCCTTATCATAATCAATTTTTCCGCTGTGGTCATGTACGCTCAAATCAGTATTTTCTTGATATCTTTTTAGCAATTGTTGATCATAATGATCAGGATTTTCACATTTAACTTCACTACATTCTGGATCAAAGCAGATGTGATTGTAATGTTCGGGATTGCGGCAATTTTCATCGTCACAATCAGAATCATAACATCTATTTTCCGCCATATTATCACCAATTAAATTATTCTAATATATGTTCCAAGCCCACTTTGTATATCATTTCAATATGAAGGTCAGTAAGAGAATATCTTGCCATTTTACCTTCCTTTTGATATTTAACTATATTGTTTGCACGCAATATTCTTAATTGGTTTGAAACGGTTGTTTGATTTAAATCAAGCGCTTCACAAATATCGCATACACACAAATCCTCTATACTCAGCAGGGAAATAATTTTTAATCTTGTAGGATTTCCGAATATCTTAAAGAATTCAGAAAGCTCATCAAATTCATTTTCATCAGGTATTCTTTCCTTAACACGATCGACAACATCGTCGTGAGAGTTGAATACCTCGCACATATCTTCATTATTGTTTTCAAGATTATTTTTTTTCATTTCCATCACATACATTATATAATCAATAGTATTGTCCACCATGTATTTAAATGTTGTCATATCATGATATTGTGATATGTTAATCTTAAAAAAATAAATGACATTATCAAGTTAATCTTTATTAATCATTTCATCAAGAATTATCGAAGCTGATTCAACCATTTTTGGACATAATTCCTTGAAAAGATTATGCTTTACGGCATATTCCACCCCTTCTTCAGTGCGAATGTCACACCCAAGCAAATCACGGCAGATATATGACCCGTTTTTATTTTCAAATTTATCCAAAAATCTTACACATGCCCCATTGCTTTTGGACTTGTCATCGCCATATTTCAATCCCAAAGCCATGAGCGCTCCTGTGCATGCTCCGCAAACTTCACCTTTGCGCATACCGCTTCCAAAACAAGCCCCAATCTTTAAAGCCATATCCTTTTCAAGGCCAAAATCCTGACAAAATGCAGCAAAAACCAATGTTTTATCAGCCAATTAATCCACATCCTTAAGTGCTTCAACCATGTCCAAATCGTTAATCTTATCTGAAAACAATGTATTAACACCAATGGACAATGAAAATGTAATTAAAGCAGACAGCAAAATATTTCCCCATGTCAATGTTGGAATATAATACAGGGAATCTCCTGCAGCATTCATCATCAAAGTCATGAAGTAGAATCCAAGAGGAATTCCCAGAATAAATCCGATTGATGTAAAGATAATGTTTTGGGTCAGCAATATCTTTCTTAAGAAGTTTGTCTTGAATCCCAAAACCTTCAATGTTGCAATTTCACGCTCCATTTCAGTAAAGGACAATATTCCCAAGTTATATAAAACCAAAAAGGCCAAAACTATCGCTACAATTGTTATAACATAAACCATCATCATAACAGCATTAGTCATCTGATCCCAACTTTCCTTTAAATCATCGAGGGTTGTAACCGATTTGATTGAATCAATATTTTCACCATACTTTTGATCAGTCAGAATGCTGGTCGGTGTGAAATTCAGACCTTGGTCCTCCAAAGTGTCTGGAGACATTATAAGACCCTGTGAGATTGGCTCTGCATGAATTTGACCTATTTTTGAGTTAACCCAATCATCACTTCCTACAATATGCCATCTGACCGTGTCCCCAATACCCAAATTGAACTTTTCGGAAAGCTTTTTGGATAATGAAACATCACCCTCATTAATATCTATCGAATTTCTATCGCTGTCAGTGTATGATATCAAATCAGTGTTGTTTGAAACCAGCAATGCCACCGTGTCCTCCGAGTCATTCGTTTTAATTTCGATAGACTGCTGCATTATAAAACTACCATTGCTTTCATTTAAAGCATAATACAATTCCATAGGGTTTGCATTGTTGGAAATTTCTTCCAAACTGTCATTCATTCCAAATGCCGCAATCAATAGGGCAACACAACCCATCACCCCAACTATGGTCATAAATGCTCGGAATTTGTTGACTCTTGCATCCCTCCAATTCCATCTGAAATTGAAGCTTAATCTATTCCAAAGCCTTGATTTTTCAAGTAAACCCTTTGAAGACATATTAGGGGCTTTCGGCCTCATAGTATTTGCGGGATTTTCTTTTGAAATTATTCTACATGAAAGATAGGTTACAAAAAGAGACAATATTACCATCAGTGCTGCGATATATACAAAACTCATGTCAAATCCAGGATTCCAACTAGGCATGCTGTAATTGGTCTGCATTGACGGATAAAACATCTGAGGAATTATCATAGGTCCGGTTACAAGTCCTAAAATGGAACCTGCCAAAACAGGGAAGAATGAATATGACAAATAATGCAGGATTATAGTATTGTCTTTAAAGCCAACTGCCTTTAAAACTCCAATTTGAGTTCTTTGATGAGCAATAATTCGATTCATTGTTGTCAGAAGTGTTAAAAAAGTTACCACAATGAACACTATTGGAAAAACATCCCCAATCATTTTGTGTTGGACCATCTCATCTGAAAATTTTGATACACTAAGCTGATCGTCCTTTTTGGTAAATGATAAATAACTGGAAGAAGCATCCAATTTTTCTTTAAAATCATAATCTAATAAATCGTATTTGACAAGCAATCTGTCATATTCCAAATCTTTTGGATATGCATTGGCAGATAAATATGCAAAACCCATCTGTGAAAAATCAGGTGTCAGAGATGCCGGAGATGTTTCATAGACATATTCCGGAGAATATCCGATTCCCCTAATTTCTTTTTTAACTGTCTGGTTGTCGAATTCGAAAGAGATTTTATCCCCAACATGCAAATCCCTTGCATCCGCAAAACGTTTATCCAACCACACTCCAGAATCATCAGAAGCATTAAAGTCGTCACCTTCAACCGAATAAAATTTAGAAATCGTTCCGTTTTCTACAAAATGCAGCGTTATATCAGGTTTATTTACCACTTTTGCCTGTGATTGAACGATTGCCTGCCTGTCAGTTTGAGTTGTAAATTCGCTTATCTTATCAACTGAAGAATCATCAATGGTATCATTATAAACCCAGCCATCAGCCAGGTTGGTTTGAGCATAATAATCTGCAGAAGTTTGTTCCAGCCCATAATATTCCGAATATATTCCGGAGTAAGCGAAGATACCTATAAATGCCATCAGGAATATTGCAATAAATTGCGTCTTATTGATTTTAAAATCCCTTAGCATTTTTCGAAAAAGTGACATAGAATAATGTTTGTTGAAAATTAGATTTATAATTTTATATATTTTCAGTAAAAAAAATCTTTCATTTAATTAACGAATGCATCCATTAAAATAATATATTGTAACCGAAACATGATAATTATAAACACAAAACACATTAACATCAACAAATCAACAAACAGGAATAAATGTAAAATAAAGATATATATGAAAAAGTAGAAGATGAGTTGATTCGTCGCCAAAGTAAGTTTCACCAAAAAAAGCGTGAACAGGTATTAAACCTATTCGCCGCTTTTAAGTGATTCCACCATGTCCAATTTTTTAATCTTGCGTGAAAACATCAGATTGACCATAATAGACAATGCAAATGTTATGACTGCTGTCAGGAGGAAGTTTGTAAGAGATATTGAAGGCAATATATAGAATGAATCCCCAGAAGATTGCCACATTATAGCCAAAATAACATAACCAACAGGCAGCCCCAGTACAAATCCAATGGCAGTAAACCACAGGTTTTGTGTCAAAAGCAGCTTTCTTAAAGCACTAGTTTTAAAACCCAACACTTTCAGAGTAGCTATTTCACGTTCGATTTCTGTAAATGACAATAGTCCCAGATTATATAAGACTATAACTGCCAAAAGGGAAGCGAAGAATATCAGTATGTATATCAAAAGCCACATTGACTCTGTCAGTTCGTCCCAGCTTCCAGTCATGTCACTCATTGAATTTGCGGCCTTGACACCATCATAGCTTTCATTGACATGCTTTTCAGTCACAATGCTTGTTGGAGTGTAATTCAAATCAAGGTCTTCCAACTTATCTGCAGACATTATGAATCCCTGTGAAATCGGATCTGCATGAATCCTGTCGACAGTTGTATTGACCCACTTATCCGAACCCATGATATGCCATTTGACCTTATCGCCTACTCCAACGCCAAGCATATCAGCCATTTTCTGTGAAATGGATACCTCATCGTCTTTGATGTCAACCTTATTCCAGTCATAGTCTGTTGGAGTTACCAGATTGGCATCATTCAATACCAGAAGCGAACCTGATTTTTTAGCCGAGTCCGACTCGATTTCAATTGCTGATTCCATCAGCTTGTCTCCGTTAACATCACTTGCCACATCATCGATTTGGGAGTCTGTTGCGTTTTCCTCAATGACCAATTTAGAATCATAATGATTAATCTGATTGTATTCCCATTCCTTCAAGTCATTCATTCCATCATACATTCCAAATGCACATACCAGAAGTGCACTGCAGCCAATAACACCTACAATTGTCATCAATGCCCTGAACTTATTTCTTTTTGCATCACGATAGTTCCAGCGAAACGTTGAATGACAGACGTTTCCACAGCCCCAATCTTTCGATGAATCCTGAAGTTGACACCTTAGGAACTTTCGGCCTTATTGTATCTGCAGGCTTTTCGGATGAGATGCTTTTTACGGAATATAGTGAAACTGCAAGAGACATCAGAACCATCGCAGCTGCAACATATACGAAATTCATGCTCCATGCAGGATTCCAACTAGGCAACTTATATGTAGCACTCATTGACGGGTAAAACAGCTGTGGCAATATCATAGGTCCCAAAATCAGGCCCAGAATCGAACCTGTTAAAACCAGCCAGAACCCATAGGATACATAATGCAATATTATTGAGTAATTTTTAAATCCACTGGCTTTTAGAATACCTATTTGAGTTCTTTGATGTGTAATTATTCTTGTCATTGTTGTTAAAAGAATCAACATTGCAATCAGAATAAATACAACAGGGAAAATATCACCCATCATTTTGTGCTGATCCATTTCCTCTGAAAATTGGCTAACGCTTGTGTGCTCTGACCTTTCAACAAATGAACTGTAATATCCATCCATATGATATGACAGCAAATCAGAATATGTTTCAGGACTCCCATCAAACTTGACATTCAGGACATTATATGAAATATTGTCTCCAGGAAATGCCTTATGTGAAAGATAAGCAAAACCTATTTTGTTGAAGTCCGGTATTACCGAAGAGGAAGATGCATGATAAACGTATTCCGGAGAGTATCCTATTCCCTTAATTTCCTTTTGGATTTTATAGTTTTCAAACTCAAATGTTATATTGTCTCCCACTTTAAGGCTCTTTGCATCTGCAAAGCTTTTATCCAGCCACACACCATTAGAATCATCTATATCCAACTCTTCACCATCAATCAGGTAAAATTTTGAGATGGTGTTGTTTTCGACAAAGTGCAGGGTAATATCAGGGTCGTTGTCAAAATCCGCCACCGAGTCTACGACATAGTGTCGTTCCATTTGTGTAGTGGGACCCAGGATATCAACCTGATGCATGAACAGGTCATTTATACCCATTGAATAAATCCAACCGTCAGCAAGGTTAGTGTCTTCATAAAAATCATTAACATTAACTTCAAGGCCTACTGATTCTCCACCGACACCGGCAAATACAAATACTCCTAAAAATGCCATTAAAAAAATAGATATGAATTGAGCTTTGTGCTTGGCGCGATGTCTCTTAACATCTTTTTTTTAAGCATTAGCTCACCATTCCAAATCAGAGACCTTCTTTGGATATTCATTAACGACAATACTTTCTATTTGACCGTTTTTAATCCTAACTACCTTATCTGCAGCTTCAGCCAAGATTGCATTGTGAGTTACAATAACAACAGTAGTATCTCTGTTATTGCTCATATCCTGAAGCAAACTTAAGATTAAAACACCAGTTTTTGAGTCAAGAGCACCAGTCGGTTCGTCACATAAAAGCATGGTAGGCTGTTTGGCAACTGCTCTTGCAATTGAAACCCTTTGCTGTTCTCCACCAGACAATTGTGCTGGAAATTGATTTGCATGATTCTTCAATCCGACAGCATCAAGAACAGCCTGTCCATCAATTTTCACATCTACGATATCCTTCATCAGCTCGACATTTTCAAGGGCTGTGAGATTAGGAATCAAGTTGTAGAACTGGAAAATGAAACCAACATTTTTGGCTCTGTAGCTTGTAAGCTGATTATCGTCAAATGATTCAACATGGTTGCCGTTGACTATGATTTGACCTGAAGTAACTGAATCCAGACCACCCAACAGGTTTAGAAGTGTTGATTTACCAGCACCTGATGGTCCAAGAATCACTACAAATTCTCCTTCATCAATTGTGAAGTTTACATTATCCATCGCTTTTAAAATGTGATCTCCGGACTTATATTCCTTGTTCACATTTTTAAATTCAATAATTGTACTCATTAGTATTGCCTTCTTAAATTTAAATTATCTTATTTAGTATATATCATTTAAGGTATTTAAATTTAGGCATACCTAAATATCTTATAGTTCAAACTTCCTATTTTTCATTACACCCAAACAAAAGTCATTACTTAAGAATAAAAGATTATTAACTACTCACAATCATTCTTTTAATTATTAACTACCTTATCCCCATCAAAAGATTAAATGTAAAAATAAAATTCCATTTCCGATAGACGAAGTTGATTAAAAAAACATCATCAAAAATCCCAAGATTTCATCACACATTTAACAAAATTAACAATACTTATAAAACATTTCAAAACATATAGTTATATTATAATAAAATGTTATAGGAAAATCCAAATGTCATTTAAAAAAGATGAAATGTTAATCATGCCGGCTGTTGACATAAAAAATGGAAAATGTGTACAGCTTGTTCAAGGCGAACCTGGAAGTGAAATGGTGGAAATAGAAAATCCAGAACTTGTTGCAAAACATTGGGAAGACTTGGGAGCCCAAAACATCCACGTTATTGATTTGGATGGAACAATAAATGGTGTAGCAAGTTTTGATATTATCAAAAAGATATTGAATGAAGTTTCAGTTCCAATTCAGTTAGGTGGCGGAATCAGAAGTGTTGAATATGCCCGCCAATTGTTGGATTTGGACATTGAAAGACTTATTATCGGCACAATGGGAATTCAAAATCCCGAAACCATTACACAGCTATCCGATGAATACGGAAGCGAAAGAATAATGATTTCACTTGACAGCAAAGATAACAGAGTAGTCATTAAGGGATGGCAGGAAAAAATTGATAAGAGTCCTGTTGAGCTTTCCCAAGAGTTCAAGGAGCATGGTGCTGGAAGCATTCTCTTTACCAATGTTGATGTTGAAGGACTTTTAGGTGGATTTTACACAGAACCTGTAAAAGAACTCAAGAAATCTGTAGACTTGCCTATTGTCTATTCCGGAGGAATTACAACAATAGACGACATTAAAAAATTAAATGAAAGTGGAGTGGAAGGAGGATTTAACTGAAGCTTTAAAATATCAGAAGAGGCAAATATAATGAAGATAATGGCGACCGGAACATTCGATATACTTCACCCAGGTCACGGAGTTTACCTTGAAGAGTCAAAAAAACTGGGCGGAGAAGATGCTGAGCTTTATGTTGTTGTAGCACGTGATGCAACTGTAGAAAGAAGAAAAAGAGTACCAATTGTTGGAGAAGAACAAAGATTGGAATTAATTAAAATGTTAAAACCTGTAACTGATGCTTTTTTAGGTGATGCAAACGGGGACGTCTTCAAGATTGTGCGTGAAATTGACCCAGATATTATCACCGTTGGAGCAGATCAAAATCATGACATAAGCAAATTACAAGATGCTATCGACAAAAGAGGCTTAAAAGCCAAAGCAATCCGTATTGAAAAATACCGTGACTGCGAACTCGACAGCAGTTGTAAAATCCGATTTTGAAGGTAAAATAATGGACCATTGTGAAGATTAGGAGATGATAAAATGTTTAAAGCAGCGATAATAGGAGCAAGTGGATATACCGGTGGAGAACTATTGAGAATGTTGTCAAACCATCCTGAGGTGGAAGTGACAGAAATCACATCAAGACAATATGACGGAACTCCAGCACATAAGATTCATCCACACATAAGAGATTCAGGACTTGTATTTACAAACAAAAATCCAAGCGATTTGGATGTTGATGTTGTATTTACCGCAACACCTCACGGAGCATCAATGAAAATTGTACCGGAACTTATGGAAACCGGAACTAAAGTTGTTGATTTAAGTGGAGATTACAGATACAGAGACACAGCCGTATATGAAAAATGGTATGGAATGGAACATACCGACAGTGAAAACAAAGGAGCATTCGGACTTCCTGAGCTTTATAGGGATGAAATCAAAAAATCCCAGCTTGTTGCAAATCCAGGATGTTTCCCAACCGGAGCAATCCTGTCATCATATCCTCTTGTCAAAAACGGCATTGTTGAGAGAATAATCATAGATTCAAAATCAGGAGTCAGTGGAGCTGGAGTCAATGCATCTTCAACTACACACTATCCAAACATTGCGGACAACTTAAACCCGTATAAAATTACAACACACAGACATTCTTCTGAAATCAGACAGGAATTGCATGGATTTGACGAAGTTAAAGTGTCATTTACACCACATCTCATTCCAGTAATCAGAGGAATCCAAACAACAAGCCACAGCTTTATAAATGATGAAAATAAGGACATCACTCCAGAAGAGTTAAGAGAATTATACAAGAAAGAATACAAAGGAGAATACTTTATCAAACTTATGGATGAAGGAGAAATACCTCACTTAAGTTCAGTGCGCGGATCCAACTTTGTTCATATTGGAGGATTCGAAATTGATGATACCGGAAGAATTGTAATGTTGTCCTGTATTGATAACCTTGTCAAAGGTGCATCAGGTCAGGCAATTCAAAACATGAACATCATATTGGGCATTAATGAACAGGCAGGATTGACTCACCTTGGTCTTCATCCCTAATTAATTAGGAGATTTTAAAAATGGCAACTTTAATAGTTTATTATTCACAGAGAGGAACAACAGATTTAGTTGCAAAAACACTAGCCAAACATCTTAACGGAAGTTTGCTTAGAATTCATGATTTGAAAAACCGTGAAGGAATTAAAAATAGATTCTTTTCCACAATCAGTGCATTCAGAGAAGAAAAAACTGACATCCTACCTGCAAATGTTGATTTGACAGATTACGATACTATCTATATCGGGTCTCCAACATGGTCCGGGAGTCCAACACCTGCAATAATAACACTTATTGATAGATGCAACCTTAAAGGAAAAGATGTGATTTTATTTGCAACAATGGATACTAATCGCGGGGATTCAAACCTAAAAAGGCTTAGAGAAAAAGTAACAATGCGTGGTGCAAGAGTTATTGAATGCTTTGCCATCGCAACTAAAAATAAAAGTCCAGAACAATTGGTACAGGATACAGAAGTAATTATTGAAATGAAAGACTTGAAAATGTATAAAAGGTAGGTTAAATTGATTAAAGACAAAAAATCTGAATTGAAAATTAAAGCAATTGAAAACGGTACTGTAATTGATCACATTTCTGCAAACAAATCATTGCATATCCTCAAAATTCTAGGGCTTCCAGACAGGGAAACACAGAACGTTACAATAGCCATGAATGTGACATCCAATGAAATTGGCAGAAAGGACATTTTAAAAATCGAAAATAGGGAATTGAATCACGAAGAACTTAATCAAATAGCTTTGATTGCTCCAAAAGCTACTGTAAATATTATAAGAAACTTCGAACCTGTTAAAAAAGATAAGATTATACTTCCGGATAAAATTACATCAATTATTGAATGTACCAATCCGAAATGTATAACAAACTATGAAAATGAACCTATCAAACCGGTTTTCAATGTGATTAACAAGTATCCTCCGGTTGTCAGATGTCATTATTGTGAAAAATTAATAAAAACAGAAGATATTGATAAACAATTTGAATAATCTTCTATTTGTTAATTATATAATCTGCTAATCTTTTAGAGAGTGCAAGTATTGTTAATATCGGTGGTTTTCCAGGAGATATTGGCAATACGCTTGCATCACTAACAAACAAACCTTTAATTTCTGTTTCCTGATTTGAATCAACTATTTTTCCAATCGGAGCAGTTCCACCAGGATGGGCTCCCCTATATACTGTTGAACCGATTGTATTTGGATCCACACCAGCTTCTTTTAGTATAAAACCAGCGGTTGCAGCACCTTCAGCCAGATATCTTATGTCCTGAATGGTATTTATTTTAACTACATCCCCATCGTCATCAACATATCCTTTGCACTCATCAGGAGTTTTTACCATGATGCTCAATATATCCCCATCAGTTACTGAATCATCAGGAATATTTGCACGGATAAATGATGAAAAATGAGGAGATAGGACAAAGTTTTCACCTACTACCAAACCTGTCATCTGAACTTCTGTGTTGAAGTTGATGTCCTTAAGGTATCCGCCAACTGAAACGAAGGGGTCAAAGAATATTTCACGGCCAGCCTCTTCAATTCCGGAATTTCTCAAAATCAATGTGGTTCCGATAGCTCCAGCTGATAAAATTACTGTGTCTGCAAAAACGGATTTTTCTTCATTATCCTTAATATAGGTTACACCGCAAGCCTTGCCGTTTTCAGTGATGACTTTGATAACTTCCGCATCACATATGAGTTCAGCACCCGCTTCAACGGCCTCATCGACAAAGTCCTTTCCGGACCATTTTGCATCTGCAGGACATCCGAATGCACATTTTCCGCATTGGATGCAATCCTTTTCCCTGATTGCCTTAGGCATTTTCATTGTTTTGAGGCCCAATTTGCGACCGGCATCAAGAAATGCCTGGCTGCCCTTGCCGATATGTGAATCATCGAGCTGATGAACTCCGACCAACTCTTCAACATATTCATAGGCTTCACTCAAATCAACATCAAATTCCAATAGCTCCTCATCAAGAGCCCTTACCATATTGGACATGGATACGATTGACGCCCCACCGATACATGTGGTAGTCAACAAGTCAACGTCCTCAGAGTATTTGTCATAATACTTGAAAGCTTCTCCGGATTTTATATAAGGTCCTTTTTCTATTATTGTTACCGGCACATCATTTTTTGCAAGCTCATATGCAATAATTCCTCCGCCTGCACCAGTACCTACAATGATAACCATTTAATCACCAAAAATTTTTATAACAATTGATATATTTCTTTTCATTATATAAATAACTTTTATTATATAGGTCATCCTAAATATATATTAGAATACTAAATTTGAGGGATAAAATGGAAGAATATATAAATTTATTCGAAAAGATTATTGAAAAAACAATCCCAAAAGTAGATTACATAGATGTTAGAGCTGGAATGAGCGATAACACATCCATATTAATGAAAGATGGAAATGTAGATGAAATTAACACAGGAATGAGTTTAGGAGCAAGAATTAGAGTGTTAAAAAATGGAGCTTGGGGATTTGCATACACAACAGATTTATCAAAATTAAATGAAATCACGGATACCGCTATCCAATTATCAAATTCACTTACAGGAGACGTTGAATTAAGCGAAAGTGAAATAATAAAAGATAAAGTGGAAGTGGACGTTAAAATACCTTTCAAAGACGTTTCTATTGAAGAGAAAAAGGAAATTATAAAAGAGGCCAGTGACGCTGCAAACATCGATAAAGTCAACAGTACAACAGCAGGCTACAGCGACGGTGAAGTCAACGAATTGTTCATGAACAGCGAAGGCAGCGAGATTCTAACAAAAACAAGCAAAGTAAGAATGGCCCTGAATGCATCTGCAACCGATGGAGAAATAATCCAATTTGGACATGACAGCTTAGGCGGAGTCAAAGGTTTTGAAGTAATAGCCGATGCAGACATTGAAAAATTCGGAAGGGAAATTGGTGAAAAAGCTGTCAGACTACTTGACGCCGAGCCTGCACCTTCAGGACAATTCACCACAATAGCTGACCCAGTACTTACCGGAGTATTGATACACGAAGCATTGGGCCATGCCGTTGAAGGAGATTTGATTTTACAAAACGATTCTATCCTAAAAGGCAAAGTAGGTGAAAAAATCGCATCAGACATTGTCAATATCTTTGATGATGCAAGCAAAAAGGACGGCTTTGGATATTATCCATACGATGTTGAAGGAGTTAAAACCAAACCTAACCAACTGGTAAAAGACGGAAAACTGATTTCACTTTTAAATTCAAGAGAAACCGCTTCAAAATTAGGAATGAAATCATCAGGAAATGCAAGATCAATTATTGCAGACAAACCAATTGTCAGAATGAGCAATACATACCTGCAGCCAGGTGACAATACCTTTGATGAATTGATTGAAGATATACCTGACGGAATCTATCTTAAAGGTTCAAGAGGAGGTCAAGTAGACACCGGAAAAGGCATTTTCCAATTTAATGCCGCTGAAGGATATCTGATTAAGAACGGTGAAATATCAACACCCGTAAGGGACGTTTCACTATCCGGAAATATTCTGGAAACATTGAAAAATATTGATGCTATTGGAAATGATTTTAAATTGAGCGTTGGATTCTGTGGAAAGGACGGTCAGACAGCACCTGTTGGTGACGGAGGACCACACACAAGAATTTTAAATGCATTAGTAGGAGGAATGGGATAATGATAAGTGATGAAGCAGGACAATATTTAGTAGACATTGCCAAAAAAGCAATTGAACATTATATAGAAACAAAAGAGAAAATGGAAATTCCTAAAGACCATCCTGAAGAACTTGATGAAAAATTGGGAGTCTTTGTTACATTGAACAAGAATAATGATTTGAGAGGATGCATAGGATATGCAGAACCTATAGAACCTGCCATAAATGCAACAATAGAAGTGGCAATTGCAGCAGCATTCAACGATCCAAGGTTCAGTGCAGTAACCAAGGACGAATTCCAAATTCTCGACTTTGAGGTTACTGTCCTAACAAAACCGGAACTAATCGAAGTTGCCCATCCAAATCAGTATCTCGACGAAATTGAAATTGGACGTGACGGTTTAATTGTTCAAAAAGGATATTCAAGAGGACTATTGCTTCCCCAAGTTGCAGTGGAAAACCTGTTAGGCAAGGAAGACTTTTTAGAACACACCTGTATGAAAGCAGGAATCAGCGCAGACAGCTGGATGGATGAAAGCTGTGACGTGTATAAATTCCAAGGCCAAATCTTTAAATAGTGATACCATGATGATTCCAACAATACCTACCCCTGAAGAATTATTGGACAAAGGATTCAGCAGAGGTAAAAAGCAGGCTGACCTAATCCGAAGTCAGAAAATACCTAAACATCTGAAAGGTAAAAGAATTGAAGAAAGAAGAGTTGTCACTTCCTGTCAAGTAATTAAAGATAAACTAAAATCAATCATTGATGCAGTTCCAGAAATTGAAGAGTTGCATCCTTTCTATCAAGATTATATCGACATTACCGTTGGTGTAGACGATTTAAAACAATCCTTAGGTGCACTTAACTGGGCTTATGGAATCATAACCCAACTTGAAAAGGAATATGGTGCAAAAATTAGAAAAAACCCTTCAGAAAGGGCAACCGCCATTCAAAAACAGGCATACGGAAGGATTTCATCAGTTGTCAACAAAATCAAAAAGGATCTGGATTTCCTTGACTTTGCAAAACAGAACCTGAGAAACATGCCAACAATCGATTTTGATGCAACAACAATAGTAATTGCAGGATTTCCTAACGTCGGAAAATCCACACTCCTAAGGCAAATTACCGGTGCAGACCCTCAGGTTGCAAACTATCCATTCACAACCAAAGGAATTCAAATCGGACACACTGAAATGCATTGGAGAAGCATACAAATTATAGACACTCCAGGACTATTGGACAGACCTGTTCTGGAAATGAATGACATTGAAATGAATGCTATCGTAGCGCTTGAACATTTGGCAGATGCCATACTGTTTATTTTTGATGCATCCGAAACCTGCGGGTTCCATCTGGAAAATCAGTATAACCTGTTAAAGCAAATCGAGAAGATTTTTTCTGAAATTCCTGTTTATTATCTGTTTAACAAAATGGATTTAATAGAAGACAGAGAATATCTTAATGACTATATTGATGATATGGACAATTCCATTTTCATTTCAGCTATCGAAGGGGAAGGAATAGAAGAAATCAACAAGGTCATTCGTACCATCAAAAAAATAGACCGCACAGTTGAAGATGACGATGAATACTATTAGGAAACTATCCTAAAAACCAGACAAGAAATGAAAACATGATATTATTAAGCTTTGATATTGAGGAGTTCGATGGTCCTCTCGAGCATGGAGTGGATTATTCACTGGAAGAAGGTATGAAAGTATCCGTAGAAGGTACAAACATTATTTTAGATATACTTAAGGCAAATGATGTTCGCGCCACATTCTTTTGTACAGGCAACTTCGCAGAGAATGCCCCAGACATAATACAACGCATCATGGATGAAGGCCATGAAGTAGCCTGCCATGGCGTTGACCATTGGCAACCAAAGGAAAGCGACTTTGCACTTTCAAAGGAAATCGTGGAAAATGTTTCAGGCATTACCGTAACAGGCTATCGTCAGCCACGTATGTTTCCTGTTGTGGAATCTGAAATCAAGCGTGTGGGATACCGCTACAATTCATCACTTAACCCCGCATTCATTCCTGGCAGATACATGAACCTGAAAACCCCCCGCACATGGTTTATGAAGGATGGAGTCATGCAGATTCCAGCTTCAGTAACACCACACTTGCGATTCCCGCTATTCTGGCTATCCCTGCACAATCTACCTGAGTGGATTTATCACAGAATGGTTAGAAGAGTCCTTCGCCATGACGGATATTTTGTGACTTATTTCCATCCATGGGAGTTTTATGAGCTCAAAAAACATCCTGAGTTTAAGATGCCGTTCATCATCAAGAACAACAGTGGGTCAGACATGGCAAAAAGACTGGACAATCTGGTCAAGATGCTAAAAGACCAAGGTCATATATTCATTACATACAATGAATTTGTTGACATGAAAACAAAATAATGTGTAATTTTTAAATAATATCCCCATCAAACATATCAATATGTATGAAAAAAGGGATTTGATAGGCAAAATATTTTTTGGATTGGCAATCTTGATATTGCTTTACATGTTTATTTCTCCTTTAACACATACCATCATTAATGTTGACGAATATTGGACTTACAGCCTGGTGAATCTTCCATTTATGCAGGGAATGATTGTAGCAGTTCACGATGTTCATCCACCACTGTACTATATGATATTGTATTTGCTAACACCGCTGGGCCTGGAAAACCTTTACATTTTAAAAGTTGCTTCAATAATTCCATATGTCCTTATAATGGCAGTTTCAGCAACTAAGATTCGTGAGGATTATGGTTGGTTGACTGCAGGATTGTTTGTATTTTGTTTAGGAGTAATGAGTGACTTTTTTATTGAGTTTTTAACCATCAGAATGTATCCATGGGGATTGTTTTTCCTTTTGATGACATTCATCTATTACAATGAGGTCATAACCCACTGGGATAGGAAATCATGGATACTTTTAACATTATTTACATTAATGTCCGCATATACACAGTACTTCTTTGTGATTACATGCGGATTGGTATATCTGCTCATATTATACGAAATCCTAACCAAACACAAGGACAATCTAAAGCAGTTTGGAAAATCGGTTTTGGCATTGATTATTCTATATGCTCCATGGATGATTGTTCTTGTTCACCAAATGCAAACCCAGGCAGGTGAACCTCGCGAAGGCTTTGAACTGGCCAGTGCAATACATTACCTTACGGCTTTTGCAATCAAAGGTCAGAATTTCGAATTTGGAATGGTTATCTTCAAGCTTGTAGCTTTGGCATTTCTAATTCTGGTTCTATTTTTAATCTATAAAAATCAGGACAGATTCTCTGCTGCAGGCGTATTTTTAATGTATGGAACAATTGCAATTGGAATCATTTCTCTTATGTCTTCATTTTCAAATACCATGAGAATGAGATATCTGGTTCCTGTATTTGGAATATTCTGGCTTTCAGCTTCAATCGCCATAGGTAAAATCAAAGACCGCAAAGTTTTAATGGTTGCACTGATTTTAATCGTCATTCTGACCGGCGCAAGCATAGGCATTACACACGACGATATCGATTCAAGATTGAAGTTTAATGAAAAAAAGGACAGCTTTTTGAATAGCATCAACAATAACAACAGCATTATTGTCTACAATACTGATTACGGCTATAAGATTTTGCACAATGATTTGAATAATACCAGCAAACAGTATACGCTGTCTGGAACATATTTCTACAGCGGCGATGTTGAATTTTCGGATAATTTCACTAAAATTCTAAAGGATCATCCGAATAAGAAAGTTTATCTTGTAAATTGGAGACTTAAGGAATCCAATAAACAATTTGAAGAAAAGTATAACCTGACCAAAGTCTATGATGCAGGTCACTACAGCTTCAATTTAGTTAAAAAATAAGTGCATTGTGCACTTCTTTTTTAATTAGTCTTTAAAGACAATAAGTTTTGAAAATATGTAATTCAAGACAATTACGATAATCTGAACAACAATCTTGGATATTGCATCTCCAATCATCATAACATCTATAAAAAGATACATGAGTGCAGTGTCAACTACACCGGAGAATATTCTTCCTCCAAAAAACAGAGACATCTCCTTCAGGATATCAGGGCTTTTGCTTTCAAATACCCAGATTCTGTTTGTGATATATGCAAACAGCACTGAAAAAAACCATGCCACAATATTTGAAATAAGGTAATTAACCCCTAAAACATCTTCAAAGAGGAAATATACCGCAATATTAACGAAAAATGTGAATGCTCCAAAAACAACATATAAAACAAGTTCCCTATCAAATTTTATCATCATCATATTACTACCTCATTCCTCATCCATGTTTGACTCCTTAACAATAAAAATCGGCCTGTCTTTAGCCTCAAAATAAGTTTTTTCCAAATATTTGCCTAAAACTCCAATAGAAAGCAATTGTATACCTCCCAAAAGCAGAAGGGAACACATAATTGTAGGATAACCTGGAACCGCTTCAGAGTAAATCAAATATCTGATTATAACAAATAGCATGTAAACAAATGCAATAATCGAGAATATTGTACCTAAAAATGTTGAAACAGATAACGGCAGTGTTGTGAATGCAACAAGACCTTCAATAGAATATTTGATTAAACTCCAAAATGACCATGTGCTTTCACCGGCAACACGCTCAATATTTTCATATTCAATCCATTTAGTATCAAATCCAACCCATTGAAACAGCCCTTTTGAAAAACGGTTATATTCAGGCAACTCCAACACGGCGTCAACAACCTGGCGAGTCATGATTCGATAGTCAGTAGCTCCCTGCACCAGGTCAATATCGGAAATCTTATTGAATACCTTGTAAAACAACTGAGAGAAAAATGATTTGATTTTCGGTTCGCCTTTTCTTGAAACTCTTCTTGCGGCAACAACATCATAACCCTCATTCAATATGGATTCCATCATTTCCGGAAGCAACTTTGGCGGATGCTGCAAGTCAGCATCCATAAGACCTACAAAATCTCCGGAAGCATATGTTAAACCAGCATAAATTGCAGATTCCTTTCCAAAATTTCTGGAAAAAGATATATACTTAACATTTGAATTTTCACTTGCCAATTCTTTAATATGTTTTAGAGTATCGTCACTGGATCCATCATTTACATAAATGACCTCAAAATTATAGTCTTTTAATGTTTTTCGAATCTCCTCCAGGAAAATTCCAACACTTTCATCTTCATTATAACATGGTACAACAATACTCAATAAACTCATAATATATATTTTATTTGAAATATTATAAATAATTTCCAAATTTTACTTTAAAAAAAATAATTAGCCGAACTGTTCATTTGCCTCAGAATTAATATATTTTGAAAAATCTATCCCTAAAATCAGTAAAATGCCTATATTTTCACAAAGTATTTTAAATGAAAAAAATAATACATTTAACTATTATTTAAATAAATCAATATAATAATATGAAAAATAGATAATGTAGGAGACAAATTAAAATGAAAATTACCGTTGCAGGAGTGGGATATGTAGGTCTTTCTCTTGCTGTTTTACTGGCTCAAAAACATGAAGTTACTGCAATTACAACAACAGAATCAAAAGCAGAAAAATTAAATCAGTTCATCAGCCCCATACAAGATGATGAAATAGAAAGATTTTTTAAGGAAGTTCGTGATGGGGAAAGGGAACTTAACCTTCATACCACTACAGACAAGGAAGCGGCATACAAAAGCGCTGAGCTTGTCATTATAGCTACACCAACAAATTACGATGACGTCAACCATTTCTTTGACACCTCCGCAGTGGAGGATGCCATAGAATGGACACTTAAGGTCAATCCTGACGTTCTCATGGTTATCAAATCAACAATACCAGTTGGATATACAGAATCCGTGCGTGAAAAGTATGGAATCAAAAACATCATATTCAGCCCGGAATTCCTTCGTGAGTCCAAAGCACTTTACGACAATCTTCATCCAAGCCGTATAGTCGTTGGATGTGACGATACCCAGAAAGATGAAGGACAGATGTTTGCAGACCTTCTTCTGGAAGGTGCAAAAGAAGAGGAAAAAAGGTCCGGTTCCATCGAACAGGATATTCCAATACTTTTAACACATTTAACAGAAGCTGAAGCAATCAAGCTTTTCGCAAACACATTCCTAGCAGTGAGGGTAAGCTACTTCAATGAACTTGATACCTATGCTCAAACCAAAGGCCTTGATACACAGATGATTATAGACGGCGTATGTATGGATCCACGTATTGGAGGACATTACAACAACCCATCATTCGGATATGGAGGATACTGTTTGCCTAAAGACACAAAGCAGCTGTTGGCGAATTATAAGGATGTGCCGCAAACAATGATAGAAGCCGTTGTTCATTCCAATGCCGTGCGTAAGGAATTTATTGCTGACCAAATCATTTCAAGAGACCCAAAAACAGTTGGAGTATATAGACTTACAATGAAAAGTAACAGTGACAATTTCCGTGCATCTGCCATACAAGGAGTTATGAAACGTATAAAGGCAGAAGGAATTCCAATAATTATCTATGAACCAACATTGGAAAACGGAAGCGATTTCTTCAAATCCGAAGTTGTAAATGATATTGACCGTTTCAAGAGTGAAAGCGATGTCATTCTTGCAAACCGTTTTGATTCAGACATTCTTGGAGATGTTGCAGATAAGGTATATACAAGAGACCTCTTCAGAAGAGACTGATGTACTTTAACAAGCGTTTATAATCCTTAAACACTTTATTTTCTTTATTTTTTAAAAATTATTTAACAAAACCAAGTTAAACTCAAATCATCTTTTAATGTTTAATTAAACCATAGCCTAATCTTTAAGTCTGTTTAAGATTAATAAAATCAAGGCAGATATTCCAAGCAGCAATGA
This sequence comes from uncultured Methanobrevibacter sp., assembly GCA_900320955.1. GTDB lineage: Archaea > Methanobacteriota > Methanobacteria > Methanobacteriales > Methanobacteriaceae > Methanocatella. The sequence continues at coordinate 20,403 of ONUN01000032.1, forward strand.
TATTGCCAATGTAATTTTAGAAGGCAGTAGGAATGCAGAAACATTGCCATCGTAAGTGTTGGCAGATCCCATGAAA
>ONUN01000049.1 GCA_900320955.1 uncultured Methanobrevibacter sp.
GTAAATTACATGCAGAGGTTGTTACATCATAACCAAGTTCATAAGCCGCATCTTTATTAAATTTAAATGAATCAAATTCATTTAATATATTTAATGAATTACCCAAAAGATTTTGATTTAATAATTCCATATCCACAAATTGTGAGTCAGAGCTTTCATCGACACCAGCATATGAAACCAAATCATCATAGGAATATGAATCATCGCTTTCATCCATACCAGCGTATGAAACCAAATCTTCATCAGCGGAAATTTCAACACATTCACAAACATCCGAAAGTGAATTCTCATCGGCCGAAATTTCAACGGAATATTCCTTTTCACCCAAAAGTGAATCAGAACTTTCTTCTAAAGCAGATATTTCATTATTATCAATCTCTATTTGAGCATTTTCTTGATTGAATGACTGTAAATCAACATCCGATGCAGTTATATCACTTGCTGAGACAACTCCCACTAAAGTTAGTGTTAAAATCAACAAAGTAACCATAACAACACCGTGTTTTATCATGAATTACTCCTAACTTTCTGTATAACTAAATTGCGCAATTATACATACATCAAATTAGCATTACTAAAGTATATTTTTGACTTTTATTTTAAAAAAAACTTACTGTTAAGCCACTAGAAAATATTTAAGGTTAAAAAAATAATATATTAATATATTAAAAAATTATGAGGCAAAATATGTTTTGGAATGAAAAGATTGAAACAATGCCAAGAGAAGACTTACAAGAATTACAATTAAAAAAGCTTCAATCAACTGTAAAAAGAGCTTTTGATAAGATACCTTACTATAACCGGAAATATAGTGAAGTTGAAGTATATCCTGAAGATATTGAAACTTTAAAAGATATCGAAAAATTACCGTTCATCACAAAAGACGATTTAAGAGAAAGTTACCCATTCGGACTGTTTGCGGTTGATATTGAAGAAATTAAAGAATTGCATTCATCATCAGGTACCACCGGAAAACCAGTTGTTTCAGGATACACTGAAAAAGACTTAGATACATGGGCAGAAACCATTGCCCGTGGATTAACAATGATGGGTCTTAACAAAGGAGACATTCTTCAAAATACCCACGGATACGGAATGTTTACAGGAGGTTTTGGAGTTCACTACGGATGCCACAAAATAGGAGCAGCAATCATTCCTATTTCAACAGGTCAAACTCGCAGACAAATAGAAATAATGGAAGATTTCGGAACAACCGGCCTGATTTTCACACCATCTTACGGAATTCACTTGGGAGAAGTTGCAATTGAAGACGGAATCAATCCAAAAGAACTTGGAATCAAGGCAATAGGTTTTGGAGCTGAAATGTGGACAGAAGAAATAAGACAAAAAGTTCAGGACATTTTTGGTACAAAAGCTTATAATATTTATGGATTAACCGAATTGATGGGTCCGGGAGTTGGTGTTGAATGTGAAATGCAAGAAGGTTTGCACATTCCAGAAGACATTTACTATCCAGAAATTATAGACCCAAATACAGGTAAAACATTAGGTGAAAATACCCCTGGAGAACTAGTATTGACAAACCTTGAAAGAGAAGGAATGCCAGTTATAAGATTTAGAACTAAAGATTTAACCAAAATAACTTATGAAAAATGCGGATGTGGAAGAACACATGCAAGAATGAGTAGAATTACAGGCAGATCTGACGATATGATTAAAGTTAAGGGAGTAGCTATTTTCCCATCACAAATTGAAAAAGCATTGCTTAAAGCTGGTGACGTAGAGCCTCATTATTTAATCGGAAAATCAATTGAAAACGAAACAGGAATCAGAGTAAAAGTAACATTAGTAGAACCTAAAACATTACCTAGGTTTGAAGGAAAAGCAAAAAGAGTTATTGACGAGAGAAACTTACATTAGGTGACATTTATGAAAATTCAACAATTATCAATCTTTTTACAAAACAGAATGGGAAGCTTATCAAAACCCCTGGAAGTACTTTCAGATGCAGGTGTTAATATAAGGGCAATGTGCATGGCGGACACTTCAGAATTCGGTATTTTAAGGCTTGTTGTAGACAATCCCATTAAAGGAAAAGAAGCTTTGGAAGAAAAAAATTTCCTAGTTAAAATTACAGAAATCATTGGCGTTGAAATGAATGACACCCCTGGAGGACTTACAGACATATTAAAAGTTATTAAAGACAATGATATTGATTTGGAATATCTTTATGCATTTTCTCATGAAGATGGTGAGAAAGCTATTTTATTGCTCCATGCAGAAGATATTGACAATTTAATTTCAATCTTAAATGACAATGATATTGTTGTCGTACCATCCAAAGAAGTTTATAATTTATAAAAGACTTCTTTAAATCCAACCACACCACAATTTCTATTTTTTAAAAAATTAGTCAATAATAAAATAAGAAAATGAAAATGTTATTTTTCAATAACAAATCCATGATTTTGAGCTTTAGTTACAAAAACAGTACCGTTTTCGCCAATAATCTCTTTGGTTTTTTCAACTATATCCTCATTTGATTCATCGAAAACAGTATATAAAACCGGTCCGAATGAAGAGATACCAACACCATATGCGCCAGCTTCTTCAATGGCTTTCATTGTTGGCAAATATGAATCATCTAATGAATGTTCAAGCTTATTAAAACCGACTTTTTGAAGTTCACTTATAGCCCATCCAAAGTTTTCAATATCTTTTTCAAGCATAAACGGCACTAAATTCATTAAAATTAAATGAGATACTTTTTCCACTTCATCTCTTGGAATAGGACAGCAGTCCTGGAAAACATTTACCTCATCCTGACCGTTCATGTGTTTTTCTATTTTAGGAATTGCAATTAAAATTTTCCATTCTTCCGGGAAATCATATCTAGCAATTAATGTTGCTGGTTTTGCCTTTGAAGCACCTGACGGTAAAAATCCAGGTTTTTCTTCAAGACTATGACCACCATCTAAAATAAATCCACCTAAATCATGAGTATATGTTCCGATTCCAGAGGTTCCCCCTCTTCCAACAATACTGCTTAATATTCTACTTTCAACTTCAATACCCATTGTCTCGGTAATTAAATGAGCGGTAGAAATAGCAATTTGAGTTCCACTTCCAAATCCTGAATGTGGAGGATATGTTTGATGAACAATAAAATTAAAACCATCTTCAATATTGAAATGTTGTCTTGTCTTTTCAGCAGCTGTTGGAATCTTTTCACTGCATTCCAAAATCGCTTCATCATCATCAATATTATCTGAAAATTCAAGAGTGACTAAATTATCATCTCTTTTTTGAATTTCTAATATAAATTGAGGTTCAGCCAATGCTAAACCAACTCCACCATCGATTCTCCTATATGACCCATTCAAATCAATGAGAGACATATGTATTCTTGAAGGTGCTTTAATAATCATGCCTTTTTCACTCCCATAAAAAAATATTAATTCCTTATAAATATTTGTTATTGAAGTTTTATAAAGGTTTTCATTTATTTTAACAATATTTCAATCTAAAAAACCAAATTGTCTATGGAACTGATTAATTTTAAAGCTAAATCACATGTAACTTCCATAGGTTCATAAGAATAACATTCATATACAATAGTTGGTATTCCCGCTTTGGAAGTTGGTTCTGTTATAAAAGGAGGGCTTGTCCTATGCTCAGGAGCGTAATATTCAACCCCATCAATCTCCCCAATTAGAATATTCATATATTCAGATGATTTTTCATCAAATCCAGGTGCAAAAATAAAATTAGTTATCTGATAATCTCCTGGACCGTGACATCCCCTATTTGAGTGAACGTCAATGAAAAGATTATATTTTTCATCAATTATTTGAGGCATTATAAATTCCTGAGCAATCAACTGGCCTTCTTTGCGCCCTTCAGTTTCACTATCCAATTCATTGACACTGATATTATAGATATAATAACAATAGTTCAGGTCATCTTTAGCTGTTAGCTTGTCAAACAATGCTCTATGTGATTTGCTTTCAAGAGGATGCATCCCAATCAGATAAGCAATTTTTACATTGGAATTTACATCACCAAAAGGACCGTGAACATATGCACATCCCAAATCATTTTCGCCAATTAGTTTAGAATCATATTTTGTTGAGTCAACTTTAGCGCTGTCAGTTGGACCGTCAGGATAGCTCATCATAACACCAAAAAAATAAGAAATGACTAGATTAACTAGTCTTCGGAAGGTGATCTTTCACCTAATTCTTTGTTTAATTCATAGGTTAATCTGTTATCGCCATCTGCTAATTTAGCTTTAGCGAGTAATTCCATTGCATTTTCTTCTTCTTCAACTTGCTCTTCAACAAACCATTGCAAGAAGTTGTTGGTAGCATGGTCTTTTTCTTCAATTGCTAAGTTAACTAAATCATTAATAAGACCGGTTACCATTTTTTCATGTTCAAGTACATGTTCAAATGCAGCTAATGGAGAATCCCATTCGGTTTGAGGACCATCGATTGCAGTTAAAGTTACAGAAGCTCCTCTTCTTATGATGTAATCGTAAAATTTCATTCCGTGTTCTAATTCTTCTTCTGCTTGTACTCTCATCCAGTTAGCAAATCCTGCTAAATCTTCATCTTCAAAGTAAGCTGCCATGGATAAGTATAAATATCCTGAGTAAACTTCAGCATTTAATTGTCCATTTAAAGCTTTTTCCATTTTTTCAGATACCATTTAATATCACCAATATAATTATTAGTTTTTGATTAATATAAAACCTACTAAAATTATATAACTTAAAACTAAATTTAATTATATGATTGAAAAATCCCTTTATGAAAATTACCAAATCAGTTTCAGCGATAATCTTAAACCGGACTTCGAAGATTATCTATTTGTTTTTAATGAAAACAGAGAATTATTTTTAACTCCAAAAAAAGAATTGCCAAAAACGCTTGATGAATTTGGCATTGAATTCTGTTTGTTTATTGGAAAATATAACTCCAAAAATTGTTTTGTAGTTAATGCAAATTTTAAAAACGGTTGCGACTTAAGAGAAGTATATGAATTCAATCATGACCTGTACCATATTGCAGGAAAAGCTGTACTTGTCCGTGATTGGTATATATCACACAGATTTTGTGGAAGATGCGGAACCAAAACACAATTAGATGAAAAGGACATGATGTTAAAATGCCCAATCTGTGGTCAAGTGCACTATCCGCGCATCGCCCCTGCAATTATTGTAGCCATCAGAAAAGATGATGAATTGCTGATGGCCAAACACAGCTACCATAACAATATCCGATATGCTTTGATAGCAGGTTTTGTAGAACCCGGCGAAAGCATTGAAGAAGCGGTTCACAGAGAAGTTCTAGAGGAAGTAGGAATCAAAATCAAAAACCTGAAATATCAGCGCAGCCAATCATGGCCGTTTCCAAACTCATTGATGCTTGCATTTACTGCAGAATATGATTCTGGCGAAATAAAAGTAGACGGCGATGAAATACTTAAGGCAAAATGGTTTAAAAAAGATGAAATCATAAGATACGAATCAGACATCAGCATTTCAGACTGGCTGATTCAGGACTTCGTAGATCATTTCTAAAACAGCCCGTCAAGACCATCATGAAATGCAATGTTTATTTAAAAAAAAATAAGATGTAGATGAAATATCATCTACCTAATAACTTTTGCAGTTCTTTTAATTGTATCCTTACCGTAAGCAGCCTGATAGGTTACTTTTTTGCCAACTTTAAGTTTATTCAATACTACTTTTTTAACAGTGACTTTAGCAATACCCTTTTTATTGGTTTTTGCTTTCAATGTTTTGCCGTTGAACTTGAAAGTTATCCATTTGCCGACGACATACCTTTTGTTGACTTTTTTAAGTGTGGCTGTGAGAACCAGACTTCTTGCAGACTTCTTAACTTTGATTGCCTTAAGAGTAACAATATGGGCCACGGTCAGTTTCTTAGTAATGCTTATTCCTAAAGCCTTGGAAGTGATTTTATAAGAACCAGGATTCTTTTTAATCACAACGCTTGCAATACCTTTTTTATCTGTTTTAACATTAGCATATGTTTTGCCACCTATAACGAATGTGACCTTAATACCGGCTGCAAGCTTGCCCTCATTATAGACTTTAACGGAATATTTAGCGTTTGAAGAATATATAACCACACAATTACCTCCGACAATCTTTCTGTTGATTGTTAAAGTGGACTTGTGTGTAAAATTATCGTATTTGTCGTCTCCGGAATATTCCCATGTGATAACGTATTTACCGTTTTTAAAGCTGGAGAGATCCAAACTGCTGATACCCTTAACAATATCCACAACACCATAATACACGTCATTGACGAATACTTCAACTGTACCCTCTGCATCATCAGGCAATTCAATGGCAATAACACCTGCATCCTTTGAAGACACTTTATCCTTGACAGTAATGTTCATCGGCTGGATGTAAAGGTCATATTCATATGGAGTATTGCTGTCCACATTATTGAAGACATTTTCATCAAAGCTGTCTCCGTTGTAACTGAATGTTACTGTATGATTTCTTGCAGCAAGTTTTTCAGTATCGATAGTGAAGGTAACTTTATCGTCAGTGATTTCCTTCACATCTTCCGCTTTGCCATCAATATTCAGGAATACCTTACCGGTTGCCCCTACCAAATCAATAGTGATTTCGACTTTTCCGCCAATTACGACGTTTTGTGTGATATTTACATTAGGTCTGACTGCAAATGTGACATTTTTTGAATTATCATAATAATTGGAATCACCTACATAGTCAATTATAATATCATATATCCCAAGTCCTAAATTGGAGTATGTTTCTCCAGTTTTTCCCTGATTCAAGTCATATGTGACTGTTTTAATTATTTTTCCTTCATTTTTCAAGGTCAATGTAATTTTGCCAGTAGCATCGTCTGGAAGAGCAACATTAACTGATTCATTTTCACCAAATACAATATCTTTGTAGGTTATATCAATGTCCGGAACTGTAACTAAACGGTCACCATTGTAAACCTCATTCTCATTTCTTATATCTTTCAACGGAATGCTGTAAATGATGTCTTGCCTGTTTTCATTTGTTGCCAGCATGAATCTGTTGGATTTGATTTTCAAATCTGACCTGTTTGTCCAGATGGAATTTCCTTTATATGCTCGGTTTGCCTTGAATGTGGAGTTTTCAACCAAACCATAATATCCGGAAAATATTGCACCTCCATTCTCAAAGGCATTATTGTCAATGAATTCGGAATTTCTGATAATTGCATTGTCATTGTCGATAAATATTGCACCACCGTAATCAGCTTCACATTTTTCAAATTTACATCCATCGACTGTAGCATCCATTTGTAAAATGGCTATTGCACCTCCATTTTCATCTGCAATGCATTTTATGAAATTACAGTCTTCAATTTTTGTGTTCATCAAACTCATGCAAATTGCACCACCTTTTTCATCGGCAGTACAGTTTGTAAAGCTGCAGTCAGATGCAAAACAGTCTGTTCCCATATCTAAAGCACCTGCAACAATAGCATGACAATCTATAAAATCACATTTAAATAGAGTGACATTTTTATCACATGCTACAGCACCTGCACCACTAGCGGCGCAGTTGATGAAACTGGAGTTGGAGATATTGTAATTGGAAACCCACATTGCTCCGCCGCCTCCAGTAGTATGGCAATTAATGAACCTGCTATTATGAACTGAACCCTTATATGGGCCTCCCCAAATTGTTGCACCGGCAGTTCCGTTTGAATAGCAGTCTCTGAATTCACAGTTCTCTATCCCGATGATGATTTCATCAAAGGTATAAATTGCACTGCCCCCTTCAGCAGAAAAACAGTTTATGAATCTGCTATTGGAAAGTGTACCGTTACCATGAAATACGATTGCGCCCCCTGCATGCACTGCAGAACAGTTGATGAAACTACAGTCTGAAATATTGAAATCAGAACCGCTAATATCCAAAACCCCCGCATATCCACTGGAATGACAATTGATAAAAGTACAGTTAAATATTGATGAAGAATCGCTACCTAACGTTAAGACACCGACACCATCGGCAAAGCAGTTTTTAAAGCCGCAATGAGAAAGAACACCCTTTCCAAAAATATATAGGGCACCGGAACCCGGACTGGAACAGTTTGTGAAACTGCAACGAGATATATTAAAATTACTCATCCAAATTGCCCCACACTCATAACCGGAAGATCTGCAATTCACAAAGCTGCAGTCGAAAACTTCCGAATCAAATAGGTATAGGGCACCGCTTCCTGAATTTCCCTTATAGATTGCATAACAATTTGAAAAACTGGAATTGGATATCTTCATTTTTTCTCCATAGACCGCTCCAACATCAATTCCTGTTGAATTTTCAAAGGTACAATCGTGAATTTCACCCCTCTCACCTCTCCAGTCTATAGTACCTGCAGAGGTATTGGATATTGAATTTGCAAAATTGATGTTTTTAAGTGATACAGCATTTGCAGTTACAACAAATATTCTGGACATGTTCATACCGTCAATCTTGTGTCCCTGCCCGTTAATGGTCAATCTTTTGTTAATCCCAATTCCATTGATAAAGCTGTTATCTGTTGTATTGCTAAAGACGTAATCCTTATCCAACTTTATTTCACTATTTTTCGCACTGTTGACTATTATCTCATTCAAATCACTGAAAGTTCCTGATGAATTTCCATCGGACAATATTTCTGAGTTATTAGTAATTTTCAACGATTCATCAGAACTTTTTTCCATTATAGAATACTCATCATCAATCATTAGAGAATCTGAAGTTGCATTTGCATCACTTGCACTGACCACTCCCACGGTTAGAATCGCAAGCATTATGCAACAAATCAATATGACCTTTTTCATAAAAATTTACTCCTTTAATTATATAATTTATAGTTATTTCAAATATAGCATATATAAATATCTTATTTCTATTAAAAAAGATATACAATGAAAGTAAAAGCTTTATATTAAAAAATTAACTGAATATGACACAATGAATCCTAACATTTTTCAAAAACAAATTTTCATACTCAAAGCAATTATTAATAATCCACAACAAAAAAAAGTATACTGAAATAATTCATGACCTAAAAATAGCATCCAGAAAACACAAAATAAAAATAAACGCAATAAAATTAATTAAAAAAGATAGTACAAATTCATTCAATGCATCTACACCATCATCGGCACCATATTCAAAACCATTGATTGAGATTACATCGTCATCTGAGTGCTCATCATCTTCAGAATAGTCATTTATAATTCAACAACAGTCAGTACAGTATGGTTCAACCACATCTATCCAACCACATCGGAGACATCCATAAAAACACGGCAAATTTAATGTAAACCCTTGTTAATAATATTTAAAGCAGTTACTCCTGCTTTAAGTCTTGATAATCCATCTTCCAATAACTTTTGAGGACATGCAATATTCATTCTCATAAAGTTATCCCCACATTGGCCAAAATCGACACCGGCAGATAAGAACAGTCCTTGATTCGTTCTTAAAAACCCACATAACACTTTGGATGGGACATTTAGAGCAGAACAATCAAGCCATAACAGATATGTCGCATCACATTCAACCAATTTTATTACAGGCAGTTCATTGGCTAAATATTCCTTAACTATTCTCTTATTTTCATATAAAACTTCTTTCAGCTCTTCCAACCACCCTTCAGATTCATTATAAGCAGACATTACTGCAGAGGCTGCAAATACATTGCATGAATCAGAGTTATCAATATGCATTTGAGTTTTAATAGATTCCAAAAGCACCCTATTTTTTGTATGAATAATAGAGCTTTGAAATCCTGCAATATTAAATGATTTTGAAGGAGAAAGACATGTTATTACATTATTGGAACGGGATATGTTTTCAAAGGGATTATATTTGATTCCGGGATCTGTCAAATCACAGTGGATTTCATCAGATATCAAAATAACATCATGCTTTTCGCATAACTCATCAATTTTAGCCAATTCTTCACGAGACCAAATCTTGCCAATAGGATTGTGAGGATTGCAAAGTATCATCATTTTGACTTTTGACAGTTTTTCATCAAGATCATCAAAATGAATTCTATATTTGCCGTTTTCATAGATCAGTTCGTTTTCCAAGACCTTACGACCGTTATCTTCTATAACATAATAGAATACATGATAAACGGGAGACTGGATTAATATCTCATCTCCAACATCAGTCAGACATCTGATCATTGATGATATTGAAGGCATTACTCCAATTGAATAAGCCATATCGTCACGTGACATCTTGAAGCCATATCTTCTGTCCCACCAATTAATATATGCCTCAAACAGTTCATCCGGAACTACTGTGTAGCCATATATCGGATGATTTGCTCTTTTTTGGATTGCATTTTGAATAGCTGGCGCAACCTTAAAGTCCATGTCAGCTACCCACATTGGCAAATCATCATCAAAATAATCCCATTTTAGGGAATTTGTATCATGCCTGTCAATAATGCTTTTAAAATCGTTTTCAGTATTTTTCATAATGAATTCTCTCTTCATCGAATTTGTCCATGAATTTGTTTTCCCATCCTTCAGCAGGATAGCCCAATGTTATTATACAATAAGGTTTGGTTTCGCTAATGTCATCAATTCCTGTTATTATACAATAAGGTTTGGTTTCGCTAATGTCATCAATTCCAATAATCTCACCAATTTTTGCCATCCTTTCTTCTTCAGGTGCAACTCCATTCCAAAGACCACCTAAACCCAGGTTAACTGCTTCAAGCAACATATTTTCAGCAGCAGCACCCATATCCTGTTGCCATACGGTTTTGTAAAATGCCCTTTCAATATTTGCAACAAGAACAATAGCTACTGGCGCATTTGTTACGCGAGGTTTGATTTCACCTAACCTTGCCAAAGTCTCTTTGTCTTTAACAATGACAAATTCCCATGGTTCGGCACCCAATCTTGATCCTGGTGCCTGCATTCCAGCCTTGATGATTTTTAAAATATCTTCATCACTTACTTCCTTGTCCTGATATTCGCGAATGCTTCTTCTTGTATTAATGATTTCTTCAAATTCTACCATATAATCACTACATTAATTTAATTCATTTAAATATTAAAAAATTACGGTAAAAAAAAGAATTAAAAAAAAAGTGGAAAGATTAGAAATTTGAATTTTCAAATGACCTGAATCCAATATCATTTTCCCCACAATACTCTTTAACATGTTCTATTATCTCGGAAATATCCTCATCCGAACATTCATTTTTAAAATAGTACACAACTGGTTGAGCATTTGTGTATACAGTTAAAATCAAATAATCTTTACCATAGACACTTACATCAAGAGTATTGTAAATCTGAATACTTTTTATAATTTCTGATTGGATTTTTCCAACTGATGCCTCATTTCCGAATGATTTGATTTCACTATTTTCATACATTTCCTGTAATTTAATAAGTTTATCCCCATCATTCAAAACATCATTTTCAGGTTCAATTTCACTTAATTTATCTTTGAAAAGTTTAGCATTGTGCAATTTTTCCTGAACTTCCAGTAATTCCTTTTCCAGTTCTTTTTCCTCTTCCAAAAGAGAATTTATGAATGCTTCACTGCTATTGTTGAAG
>ONUN01000045.1 GCA_900320955.1 uncultured Methanobrevibacter sp.
TGTCAAGAGAGGAATACGAAATATGAATATCTTAGACTTCTTGTTTAGTGATGAAATTTAATTAGAAGAGATTATAAATTTAATGTTATTATGCCAACACAATATGGAGCTGGTCAAAAGGAACCAAAAGTTGCATAATCCTGATTCACCGTTGCTGATTGGGGATGTTAAAGATGGTGATGTTGTAAAGGAGGTTAGGGAACCTAGCTATATTGATTTACAACAAAAATTATTTTAAATTGTTAACTTATAAAGTTATAATTTTAATTTTTAAAAATTCATTAACTTATACTACAATAATTTTTTTATCTTAGTAGTGCAAGAATACCATGACTTCTTTTAAGTCGTGGATGAATTGCACAAACATAGGTATGAACATAAGTCTATTAGTAACCAAATGCTCTCTCGGCATTATATTTTATATCCTAAGTGATAATATTATTATTGTGTGTTTTTCAATTTGAAAAATTGTAAAAAAAACGCATTGGATGTGATTTTCATATGTTTTCTGAGTATAATGCTGTTAATAAAGGTATTGTGGTTAAATTATATCCTGATGAAAATATGAAAGATAAAATTAATCAGAATATTAATAACACCAGACTTACTTGGAATAAATTATTAGAAGAATATCAGAAAACATTTGAATTGTTTAAACAACAAGGATACACAAAGTTACAATGCAACCAAAAAACATTCAATACAATGTTGAACATGTTGAAAACACAATATCCCTTCTTGTATGAAGGTGAGTCAAGCAGCCTACAACAGGTCTATCGTGACCTAATAACTGCATTTAATAGATTCTTCAACAATACATCAGCTTATCCTAGATTCAAATCCAAAAAGAATCCAAAACAGAGTTTCAGAATACAAAACAACAATAATATCAAAATACAAGACAATACAATTGTCTTACCAAAACTAGGAAAAGTACATTACAGAACCAGCACCCATTATAAAAAACTACTAAAAGAATCTAAAATAAACAATGTAACCATTAAAAAAGAACATGGTCACTTTTATGCAGTTTTCAACATCGAAACCGAAGTAGAGACAATGGATTATACTTATAAGAGCGTGGGAATTGATCTTGGTATGAGAACATTAGCAACCCTCAGCAACGGACTAAAGATAACCAATTTAGACACGACACATGAGGAAAAAATGATTAAAAAATACCAAAAAAGCCTATCACGAAAAAAATACAATAGCAACCGCTACAACAAAACACTAAAAAAACTAGGCAAATGGATACAAAGAAAAAACAACCGCATAAAAGATGCATACCACAAATTAAGCAACTACCTAGTCAAAACATACGACCTAATCTGTATGGAAACACTGGACATACGAGAAATATTCGAAACCACAGATTTAAGTGTAAAACTACAGAATATCAGCTGGTACAAGTTAGTGGAAATGATAAAATACAAATGCGAATGGTACGATAAAATATTCGTCCAAATAAGCCAATGGTACCCATCCAGCAAAAATTGTAACGTATGCGGATACTACAACAAAGATTTAGGTGACGAAAAAAAATGGACCTGCCCACACTGCAAAACACAACACGACAGAGACATAAACGCCGCCAAAAACATAGAACAAGAAGGATACAGACTTCTTAGTGAAAAAAATAAGATGAACCTCAGGAACTGGGGGGATAGCACGGTAAAACTACTTTCGTGGGAAAGTACCTGCCCGTGAAGTAAGAATCCCAGACCTCATTAAGGTCGAGGTAGTTCAATTTTTGAATTATTAATAAGGTTAAATAGTTTATCTTACAAATTATGTACTAGGTTTTTTACATGAAGAATAATGTTATCTATCAAAGTGATGCATGTCCTATTAATTGTGTTAATGATTTGTTAAGTAGAAAATGGGTTTTTGGAATTATGAAAGACCTTTTTGCGGGTAAGAAACACTTCAATGAATTTAAAGAGGATAAACCAGAATTAAGCAATGTTGTTTTGTCTAAAACATTAAAGTATCTTGAAGACTAAGGAATGATTTCAAAAGAAATATGTGAAGATGAAGCGATAAGAAATACCGGATATTATCTCACTGAAAAAGGAAAGAAAATGAATAAAATATTATATGAGATGGTAATTTTCGGATTATATGAAATGGAAGGGGACTTAAGGACTGATGAATATAAAGATGAAATAAAAAAAGGATATGAGGAAATATTATTCTAGAGATGTCCTCTTGAAAGAACACCATCAAGTAATCCCGGTTTTTCCACATCAATTTTCCTGATAGCATCTTTAAGTTTTTTCACCATGTCATCTTTATATTTAAGATATTGTGTGAATCCTATAAGATTATGAGGATGTGATCCGAAGAACAGACAGTCATCATCCATTTCCAAATTTTCCAATAACATCAATTCCTCTTCAAGAATTTCCCTTTCTGTCGCTTCAACAAATTCGCCGGCATCCCTCATGTCTGAAAGGGGAGTGTTTTCCTGAAGGGATGTTGAAGTAACTAGAATTCGTTTAGGCTTAAATCTGTTTAATAATTTCAAAGTTTCTTCAATATGTGCTTTGCAGTTTCCTCTTCCTGCAACACCTAACATTATAAGGGAATTATATTCCATATTAACATCTTCAAGTCTTTTTAATTGGACATATTCATCTTTTGCAGTGTATCCTTTTTTCATTTGCTCAAGTGCAGGGTCATATGCTGTTTCAAGCCCAATATATAATGAATCAAATTTCGCCTCTTTCAGTTTTCTTAAATCCTCATCTGATTTTGATTTGATATTTCTAACAGATGCATAACATGAGATGCACTCTATTTCCGGGAAATATTTATGGATCAATTCGGATATTTCCAATAATTTTCTTGCAGGCAATACAAATGCATCTCCATTGACGAGAAAAATTCTTTTTAAGTTTTTAGGATATTGCTCAGACATTTCCTTCAAATCACTTTCAATATCTTCAATTGGTGATATTCCAAATTTCTGCTCATGATACATTGTGCAAAAGGAACATTTCCTCCATGAACAGCCATATGTGACTTCTAGAAGGGGGGTGTATGCTTCCAATGGTGGTCTGTAAACCGGTCCTGTATAATGCATTATTTCAGCTCCTATTTTTGTTTTATATAATATAATTTCATTGAGGTGTCATATAAAATAAAAAGTAACCTCAAGATAACTGGTAATTTCAAACTTACTTATTTTATTTTTTTCAGTGAATGTAATCTATCAAATAATCAATGCTGCTGTCATTAAAATGAATGTATTGTGATTGTTTACAATTTAATAATGTATGTATTTCATTAAATGCAAGGTTTCTAAAAATTAATTCACTTTTCAACTCTGCATATAACTACTTTTCAAAAACAAGTTTCTATTTCAAAATGGTCGCAGTTAATGTTATTTGTTTTATGGGCTGACTAACGAGAGGTGGTTTATTCGTATAGTATATGTGGTGGTATGGTTGTCTAATAAAGAAAATGATTATGGATATTTCCATAATCTAGAAAAATAAAAGTCCTGCAGTTCCAAGCATAACAACTAATCCTATTAGATCTTCAATTAAGTGTATGAAGTATGGTACAGCAACATTTTTTGTATGTATGTAGGTTATCGGTAGTATACAGCCGCCCACGCCCAGTGCAAGAATTAAAAATTTTAAGTCAAATCCGTATGCAGGAATGTGCACCAATGCAAAGAGTAACTGTGAAATGACAATTCCAGCAATTATTGCATTTTTACGTCCTAATGATTTGTATGTGAATGCAACGACTAATATTAAAGGTATGAGTTTGAACAGTTCTTCACCGACCAGTTGGATTATTAAGCCAATTAGTAATACGGTCGGACTACCCTTCATTGCAGCATCCGTTGCAGTGTTACCAATTCCTCCGGTTAAAATAAAATTGATTATTGCTGATAAAATCATAACTCCGATTAGACCTAAAATTATTATTTTGATGTCTTTAACTTGTGGAACTCTAAAAATCATTGACAGATTACCTTTCAAAGCATAAATAATAGGAATTAATGTTGCAAAACAGACTATTAAAGCTTTTTGGATATGAAATCCTTCTAGAGGAACAACAAATGGTGTTATGAATGTGATTAAAAATCCTATAACTAATACTATAATCTTGGGAGTTGTAAGCTCTGGAATCCCGTTTAAAAAAGGAATATCATAATCCTTATTTTCATATTTGAAATATTCACTCATTTTTCTGTCTCCATTAAAAGTTAAAATAGTTTATATTTTTAATATTAATAAATTTGTTATAAATAGTTAATGAATGTTGTTTGCTTTTTAATCGATTAAACATGTAACTATTTTTTAGAAAACACATGAATTATTTTCCATACTTATGCTTTTGAACTACCTCGACCTGTAAGAGGTCGAGGATTCTTACTTCACGGGCTGGTACTTTCCCACGAAAGTAGAATTACCGTGCTATCCCCCCAGTTCCTGAGGTTCACAAATGTTTCATCTATTAAATCTATTAATCCTTCTTTTTGAATGTTTTTTGCGGCGTTGATGTCTCTGTCATGGTGTGTTTGGCAATGTGGACATGTCCATTCTTTTTTGTCGCTTAAGTCTTTGTAGTAGTATCCGCATTGGCTGCAATTTTTGCTTGAAGGAAACCATCGGTTTATTTGGATGAATTTTTTTCCATACCACTCACATTTGTATTTTATCATGTCTACAAGATTTTTCCAGGCTATACTTTGTAGGCTGGAACTGAAGTCTGTATTTTGGAATATTTCTTTTATGTCTAGGGTTTCCATGCAGATTATGTCGTAGTTTTTTACTATGTAGTGGCTTAATTTGTGGTATGCATCATTTAAGCGGTTGTTTTTTTCTTTGTATCCATTTGCCTAGTGTTTTTAGTGTTTTATTGTATCTTTTGCTATTGTATTTTTTTCGGGATAATACTCGATGGTATTTTTTGATCATTTTGTCCTCGCGTGTGGTGTCTAAATTGGTTATCTTTAGTCCGTTGCTGAGGGTGGCTAGTGTTCGTATGCCTAAATCAATTCCTACTGCTTCGCCGGTTTTTTTCATTGGTTGTTTTTCTGTTTCGATGTTGAAAACTGCATAGTAATAGTTGTGTTCTTTTTTGATGGTTACGTTGTTGATTTTGGATTCTTTTAGTAATTGTTTATATTGTGGACTGGTACGGTAATGTACTTTTCCTAATTTTGGTAAAACAATTGTATTGCTGGTTATTTTGATATTTTTGTTGTTTTGTATTCAAAATCCATTTTTGGGATTCTTTTTGGATTTGAATTTTGGATAATTGGAATTTTTTTTAAAAAATCCATTAAATGAATGTATTAAGTCACGATAGACCTGCTGCAATGTGCTAGATTCACTGTCATATAAAAATGGATATTGTTTTTTCAACATTGTTAACATGGTGTTGAATGTGGTTTGATTGCATTTTAGCTTTGTATAACCATGTTGTTTAAATAATTCAAAGGTTTTTTAGTATTCTGTTAATAAATTATTCCAAACAAATCTAGCATTACCCAGACTCCGATTAAATTTATCCACCATAACCTTATCAGGATACAACTTAACCTTCAAACCTTCATTAACAATAATACACTCATCTAACATGAAAAAACACATCAAAATATCTGTTTATATTTCAACTAATTTTTGAACACAAAATATAATATATCAATAGACAATATATAAAGAATTACCAAGAGCATTTGATAACTAATGCCCTTTTTATGCAATTTATCCTCGACTTGAAGAAGTCAAGGTATTCTTGCACCATTTGATAAAACATTAACACCCACCATCACCAATTCAAAACTTAATTTCTGAAATCCGTTCAGTATATCATCATATATAATATACATTAGAAAATTTAATAGAAACATATTTAATAGTTTTTTAACTAATATATGTGTGTATGAAAATAAATAAATTAATTGTTTTAAGTTTGATTTTGCTGATATTATTCACATTATCAGCAGTATCTGCAGAAAAAAACATAACGAACTTTACAAGTGATGGGGATTTATTAACCTCAGATTCACCAAATGCTAACTTCAATGATTTAAATAAAGACATAAATGAAAGTACAAATGAATTAAAACTTACTCATGACTATGTCTACGATGAAGGCAATGACATCAATTTCACAGATGGAATTAATGTCTCCAAAAGCAACTTCCTTTTGGACGGTAACGGATATAGTATTGACGGGAACGGAAAAGCGAGAATATTTAATATAATGGGGAACAATGTCACTCTAAAAAATTTGATAATCAAAAATGCATTAAACGGTGCAGTATCTTTCGTTCAGCCAAATGCAGAGTATTATCTGGACAATGTCACCATTCAAAACTCATCCTCCAAATATGCTTCTGGTGGAATTGAACTAAATGCTACTAATTTGGTTGTAAACAATTCAAAATTTATTTCAAATACTGGTACTGACAGTTCAGACATTTTTTTCAACGAAAAGTGTAATGTGATTGTTGTAAATTCCACTTTTGAAGGTGGAATCGAGTCAAAATGGTCACATATTTATTTTTCTGGCGGAGCATTGATTGTTGACAGTTCTACTTTTGCAAATTCACGTTCAAGCTATGCCAATGCAATTTATGGTGAAGATGGTAGGGTGACTGTACGTAACACTAAATTCAGGAATCTTACTGTTTTGAATAGTGCTGGTGCAATTGGCGTTAAATATGCGGTTAATTTAACTGTTGAGGATTGTGAATTTACAAATATCACTTCAGGCAAGGATGGTGGGGTGATTTTTGCTGATATTAGTCAGGGTTATGTGACAATCGCCAACTCAAAATTCCATGGTTGTTTTGCGGCATTTGGAGGTGCCGTAATGCAGCTTAGAGCTGAGTTAAATATCATTAACTCAACTTTCGAAGATAATATTGCAATGTATGATGGTGGAGTATTATGGACATCATATGCTGATGTATCCATTGAAAATTCCACATTCAAGAGAAATAATGTTGTTAAAGAAGATTTGGAAATTGGGGGAGTATTGTACTTTGATAAAGGAGACATATTAATCAAGGGTTCAACTTTCATTGACAATCACGGATCAAACAAAGGGGATGCGGTATTCACCTATGATTCCAAACTCACATTACAAAACAACACCTTCAAGGACAACGGAAATGCCCTATACTCAGTATTCTCAACACAAGACATTGCCGAAGACAATAAATTCAATAATGATTTGGTTTCTGTTAACAACACATTTTATGCAACAATTGTGGTAAACGACGGAATAGAATTAACACTGATTAATAACGCTCCTTATAAATTTGACACATTGCCGGATAAATTCAATTTAAAGGATTATGGATTAGTGGGTCCTGTCAGAGACCAGGGTAATATGGGTGCCTGCTGGACATTTGCAACATCCGGTGCTTTAGAATCAGCATTGCTTAAAGCAACCGGAAAATTATATAATTTTTCACAGGACAATATTCAAAATACAATGCTTCAATATTCAATTTATGGAGTTGATGGAATTTTAGAAGGTGCACAACAATCCACAGGTGTCGGATATCTTGTAAACTGGTACGGTCCATATCCAACCGATCTGGATAGATATGATGAGCTTGGAAAAGTATCCACTCATATCAACATGGCAAATGAAAGCATACATGTTCAGGACGTAGTGTTCTTCCCGGCTCGTCAAAATGCAACAGACAATTATATCTTTAAAAAAGCATTAATGGACTACGGAGCATTTCTAGTGGCAATTTATTCAGGTGAGAATTCAAAATATTATAACGAAACATCTGCTGCACGTTATTACAATGGGACTAAAGGTATAAATCATGCGGTAACTCTTGTTGGTTGGGATGATAATTATCCTGCAAGTAATTTCCTAAATCCTCCTTCTGGTGATGGTGCATGGATTATTAAAAACAGCTGGGGTACAGACTGGGGAGATGAAGGCTATTTCTACCTGTCATATTATGATACCTCATTCAATACTCAAAACCCTCAGCAGTATCCATACTATGCGGCTTACTTATTTAACAACACTGTTCCATACAATAAGAATTATCAAGCAGATGCAGGACAGTTAAATAACTTTGTAGATCAATACAAGTACTTCTCAAATACCTACACTGCTCTTGAAGATGATTTAATTGCAGCCGTGGGTACTTACTTTGATAGTGAGGGAGTTGATTATGAATTTGATATTTATGTTAATGGAGTGTTAAAACACACACAAAATGGCGTAAGCCCATTTGCAGGTTATCATACCATCAAATTAACACAATACATTCCAATTTCAGCAAATGATACTTTTAAAGTTGTATTCAAAAATAGTTCTCTACCTTTCGAATCTAATTCAAGACATCATCATAAGGAAAACGTTTCATTTGGAAGTATGGATGGTGTCAATTGGGAAGATCTTGCTAAAAATAATGTAACAGTAATATTGAAAGTCTACACTGTCGCTAAACCTGTAGTTCCATCAAAACCGGTTATCACAGGCAATAAGGATGTTTTCATGCTTTACTCAGCTGGCACCTCTTATAAGGTTCGTGTAACTATCGACGGCAAGGCCGTAGTCGGTGAATACGTAACCTTCAAATTCAACGGTGTCACCAAAAAGGTTAAAACCGACAGCAAAGGTTATGCAACTTATAAAATACCTACTGTTAAACCAAAATCAAGTAAATACGCAATCACTGCAACATATAAAGATGTAACTGTTAAAAACAAGGTTAAAGTGAACAGCATTGTTGTTGCTAAAAACCTTAAGGCTAAAAAATCTGCAAAAGTCCTTAAAATCAAAGTGACCTTGAAAAAGGTCAACAAGAAATACATTAAAGGCAAATACGTAACCTTGAAATTCAAAGGCAAAACCTATAAGGTAAAAACCAGCAAGAAAGGTGTTGCAATTTTCAAAATCAAAAAGAATGTGCTTAAAAAACTTAAAGTTGGTAAAAAATACTCCTATAAGGTTTCTTATGGTAAAGATGCTGTAAGCAAAAAAATAACCGTTAAAAAATAGGGATTATATTTTTCCCTATTTCTTTTTTTTTACTAGTGTTTTCAGATAATTTCTATTTCCATATGTTGATTTTATTCCATTAACATTCCAAGAGATTATTTTCATAACCTCCAATCCTTCTAATTAATTGTACATATGATAATTAATTCTATTGTAAGTTGATTAACATCCACGGTAGCCATCACCAATTCAAAACTTATTTTTCGAACCCATTTCATATAGAATAAATTTGCTTTGGGTAAACAATATGCTTGAGTAGTTTTTTTGGAAACTGACACTGACACTTGCCGTTCTGAGGAGAGAAGGAGTGAGCAATCACTCCGGCTTATCAGACAACTAGTAAAATATCCTTGCGACAATTATATTCAAAGCCATCGATTAAAAGATGGATGATGTATCTCAATTTAAGAATCATCCTCCTGAAGGGTTTCCGGAATCTCGCCAAACCAGTTGCTTCTCTTTCCGATGTAATAAAGTAAGATACCGAAAATTACAGAGCCCATGGTTGAAATTATTAAATCAGCCATCTGTATTGTTGAGGTTGAGGATTGAATTCCGAACATGACCAGTAAGCTGAAGGATAAGTTATTTGCAGTATGGAATGCGGAACTGACTTCCAGACCATGGGCCTTCCATGCTAAAAATCCCATTACTAAACCTGAAATTATTATCCCAATGTTTCCTATACCATTGTATCCGTGGGTGAATCCAAAGATTATGGCTTGGAGAGAAGTCCACGGAACACGTATTCTTCAGCAATACATTGTAGCGGCACTACAATTAGGAGGATTATAAAAAACAGTATTGTAAAATGATAATTTCCCCCATTACCCAGTATTACGGATTCAATAATTCCAACGACAAGGAATAAAATAAACGGGATTATAAATGCCTTGAGATAGAGTTGGGTGTTCCATCCTCCACGTGAAGAGGAGTATGAGGAAAACGGTCTATCCTTAACAATTTTATTTGCAAGGTACAAAGATGGAAGCATGATGACCACTCCCAAATGAGAATAGATTTCGCCTATCTCGGAGTTCATGACTTCATATCCTCCATGCAGGAGTTGGACCATAATGTTTTCTCCACATATTGCATAGAAAACGGCAATTAATAGTAGGTTGAGTATTAAAAATATTATTGCACCTATTATGAAAACCAGTATTGGCTTGTACCATCTGTATTTTTCAAAAGTTTTTGGAAATGTTATGTATTCTGAAATCTCTTTACCTGTCATATGGACATATTTCTATTTATTTGCATATAATGTTATAGGAATAATATGTTTTAGGTGTTTTTGTGAAAAGTATTCGTTAGATAAAATCTGATTTTTCAAGAATTTCAGTGACTGCCAAAAATTAAATTATATCTCAAGTATTTCGATTCACAAAAGACAGACAAGAAAACAATAACAGATGCTAAAGCCAGTAAAGGTTCCAATTGTGTTGACTGGGGA
>ONUN01000015.1 GCA_900320955.1 uncultured Methanobrevibacter sp.
TTGCCAAATGGACTGGAGACTCAACCTACAATGCAGTAAACAAAACAGCAAAACTAACAATCAAATAAAAAAAGAAAACTTGAATAAAAAACAAAAAAAATTTACATATAATTTTATTATTAGGGATGGGAGGGTTGAACAAAAAAAAAATCCCCCTCCCTTAATTTTTCTTCTTTTTTTATACTTTAACTTAAAATCTTAAAAGTTCATTCCACAATTAAAAAAACACACACATATCAAAAAATCATCACCACTCTTATATCCATCTTTAATTATTGAAAATAGAAGTTTAAATTTTATAAAATCTCAAAAAAAATGAAAAGGAAAAATAGTACACTCAGAAGTATAAAAAAAGCAAGAAGTAGTGAGAAAAAAAAACTTTCATGCCTCCTGATAATACCGTATCAAATGACAAAGATAAAATGATTTCGTATTACCGATTAATTAAATGAAAGAATCGATTCATAATTTGATAGGTTACATATTATAGGTATTACTTTTATGACATCTATCTTCAAAATTTGGCATAGAAAATTCGTTTTTACTGGGGAAAAAAGCTCAATCTGAAGAGATAATTTTTGCCTTAGGATTGATTTCAAGTGTAAAAAAAATAAAGGAGTATCCGATTTAGTATCCAATTAGTATCCATTTTAACCGATTGGATACCATTAAGAGTATCCATTTAGTATCCTATTTTTTAGCCATTGAGAATCCTTTAATTATAAATATAAGTACAGATAATAAATATTAATAATTGGTATTACATATCGATTGGATACTATCGGATACCATAAAAAGAGAGATGAGATACTATGGCAATGATAGAAAAATTACTAAAAACCTATGGGAAAGAAGGCAAAAGATACATATTTTTCGGAAAGAAGGAAAACTTTGAAGATGGAGAAGTAGTAGTAATTCATAAAGAAGATTTCTCCAAATATAAGGAGGAATGTGATAAGTATAAAAATGAGAATGGAGATTTAATCAATAAAGAGGAATTGATTCCATTACATAATCAGATAACTCAGCTTGAAGAGGAGAAATCCATATTGGAGGAGAAAGTGAAATCTCAGCAAAAGGAAATCGATGACTTATCCTCCAAATTGGAATATGCTCAAAGTAGTAGTATGCTTGAGGAGATAAAATCTACAAACGATAAGAGAGTGTCTGATTTAAAAGAAGCTATTGCAAAAAAAGAGAAAGAAGTTCAAGATAATATGGATACCATCGATTCATTAAGACAACAAAAGGAAAATGATCTTAACTCTCTACGAAAAGAAAAAGATGATGAGATTGAAACCTTGAGAAATGAGAAGGAGAATGAAATGTCAATCATCAGAGAAAAGATGGAAAAGGTAGAGAAGGAAAGAGGCAATCTTGAAACTACCTTCGGAATGCTCCTTAGAGATTATCGAAACCTCAGCGATAAAACATTGGTACGATTATTCTACAGAAAGAACGATGACATAAAACAATATGAAGATTACTTAAACAGCAAATCTCTTCAAACAAAAGATACTTATGCTCTACCAATGGAGAAAAAAGAATAAGAGAGTACAATCCATCTACATTAAGCCATTGATTTATACAAGATTAAAACATCAAATAAGGAAAGTATAGACTCTGAATTGTACCTCTTGAAGTGAAAAAACTATTATTAACAGCCTAATCTAAGAAAATCAATTGCTTTCACTATCAATTCCAATTTCTCATCTATTGATTGAAGTTTCTCTATCTGTTGCTCTCTCAATTCGTTTTCCTTTTTCTTTTGCTCATATAAGAAGCCTAAAGAATAGGAAATGCTTTCAATATCCTCTTCAGATGTCATCTAAAAACTCCATTCCTTCAATTTCAAAAGTTTTCATATTGTACCTTATCTTCAGATAGTATTCTCCATTCCATTCAATATCATCAGAGAGGAGAACCTCTTTAGCAATGGAGAAGCCATCTTCAGAAAATCTATCCACATACTCTCTATACTTATAGAAATCCTCTTTTACATTGTCATAGGTTTTATCATAATATTCCTTGAAACTTACAATATCCTTATGAGCATTCGGAGAATGGTCTTTCGTATTCTTAATGTTTTCCTCAAAATACATCTCATCTAAGAAATCAAATTGATCCTCTAATTCCTTTATTAATGAAATGCAATTATTGAAGAGATATTTCACTAAGATTTGAGGATTGATTCTCTCATTCTTAAGATAATCGGAGAAAAGCTCATACTTATTTTTATTGTACTTTAAATCATTCTTAACATATTCGATTAAATCATCCTCCCAATCCAAATCATCAAAATCAAGCTCCTCATTTTCCTTCATATGCTGATTATGATTTGCGATGATGAGCTGATAATCGATATTCTTAATGATTTGGAGGTACATCTCATTAAACAGAAAGAGGAGATGAGAGCAATTCTCAATCAAACTTCTAAGATTATTAAGCATAGACATATATTCAAATTTTAATTTATTGAATAGGATTGAAGAGCAATATCTCCTAATTTTTCAAGCAATGCCATTATGATTCCATTATCAGCATAATATCCTCTTAAACTACTTTGATTAAAGAATATTTCTCTGTACTCTTTTTCTTTTTCAAAGTATTCCAAACATTTATCATTGTTAATCATAGGAGGATTTATTTGAATATGCTCCTCAAGAAAATCTCTGTGATTTTTCTCCATAAACATTTGTACTTGACTATCCTTCAAGCTTCTCAAGGTATTCTCCTTCTCTTTTTCTATTCTACTAATATTATAATTCATTATTTAATTCTCCAATTTTACTCTAAATTCTTTCATATCATATACTAATTTTTGCTTAGGATTATTCGGTTTTAATTGCTCTTTGAAATCAGCAAATCCATCTTCAGAAAGGTTCTCAAAGATAGGAATAGCAATATCAGTATAGTTCTCTTTTATCTTCTTATAATGTTTGAAGGCAAAATCGAACCTATCCAATATTTCCTCATATCCCTCCATCTGAAACTCTTTTATCATATTTGGAGAGAGTACATAACTTTCAAAATCATATCTCTCCAGTATAGGCAAAAGGTTATCAATATCCATTTTACATAAGTAAGCTGAGATATACAAATCCTCTATGATTTTATTGTATCCATCAAGCAAAGGATTATCGTTAAAATCAGTATTGGAATCCACATTCTCAAACACTATTCCTAATACTTCAATTAACATTTTAGAAGTATGAGCAAAATCCAATATGAAATGATTGAGCTTGAGGATAAGAGATGTGATGTATTCGATAGTATTGTATCTATCCATTTCAAAGAATTTTCTGACATAAGCCATTCCTAATCCCTTGTAGAATGCTTGAGATTTGTACACATCTTGAGAAGTGAAAAATTTCCAATATTGAATAAATTTCTCATTTTTTTTCTCAAACTCATCATAGGAGAAATCTCTTTTGATTTCCATATCCAGTATTTCTCCATATTCCTTATCAATGAATAAAATGATTTGCTTATGATTTAGTTTACTCAATATTTCAATCTCAGATTCCTTGATTTCCCTTATCGATGGCTTAGGAGTTATCACTTCAGTTACCTCCTTCATTGTCATTTAATTTCCTGATAGTATCTTCTACTACTTTCATATCCTCAGCTATTTCCTCAGCTGTGGATTTGTTTATACTTCTCTTGATGGATTCCAATTCCTCCAAGACCATATCCATTTGCTCATCTTTTAGTATATTATTGAATGTATTACAGCCATATACGATTGCCTTGAATTGCTGAATCCTTATTTTCTCTTTCTCATTATCTCTGATTTGCCCTCTTTGAATTTTCTTATTCATTTTGAGAATATTATCCGAAAGAATGTTTAGTACCTCTTCTCTACTCATCTTGGATACTACTTCAATTTGCAAATCTGTCTTATTTTTTTTTACTCATAATTTGCCTCCGAAAATCGATTCATTTAATCACTTCTCAAGCCATTCTTACAATATAGATATAAGTGTTACTATCCATTTAATCAATCATTGAAGTAATCTGAACGAACCTTTTCAATATTTTAAAAATATGGGGGGGTATCCTCATTATATCATTGTACATTTTGAACGATTTCTCTCATTTTCTGTTTAACCTCATCATCTGATTTCAAGTTAAATAATTTCCTAATGAAATCAAAATATCCTAACTTCAAGTTACAAGCCTTACAGACAAATACTTTCTCATATACCAATGCTGAAGGATTGTTGTCATTATGGAAAGGACATTTATAGGAATTGTACTTTTTATATTCGTGAGAAGGCTCTCCTAAGAGAAGTTTGCATAAATCTCTCATATCTGAGAAGATGGAATCTCTTTTTACTGAATTATTAGTGTAATATTGATGATTCCTATTTGCATTCTCCAATTTGTTAAGCTCTTCAATCTTCTCCTTTTTCTCCAGTTCAAGCCTTTTGATGTCTTGATTCAGTAAAATAAGAGAATCACTAAAACTCTTAGGAGCAATATACTCCTCCTTCTCAAAGAGCATAGGCTCTCCAGTATTCCTCTTAATCATCTTGAGAAGCTCATCATAAGACAAATCTCTATCAAAAGGAGTAGTGTAAAGCATAGTTCTTTCGTGTTTGCTGTATGGGATTCTCTTAACTCTCTTCAATGAATCAGTAACATTCAAATCCAGAGTATCCAATTCCAATTTATTTTTCAGATGAGAAGTCAGATTCAAACTTATCTCAGAAATATTCTCCAATTGGAGAGGCTCAAAAAAGAAGAGAAGGTGAAAGCCTTTGCTCCCACTAAAGATAGGATAAGGCTTCAAACCTTGATTCTCCATATAGTACATCATCACTTGAAGTTCATTGAAAGGCTTCTCCAATAAATTATCATAGAGAATCAGTTTTCTAAATTCCTTTTGAGATTGCCTTATTGCTGAGATTCGTTCTTTTCCGAATTTATGCAATTTTGCATTCTTAATCTCCTCTTTTAATGCTTTTGCCCTTGTATCCTCAACATCAAAATCAAAAAACAATCTATCGGAATATCGTAAGGAATCATCTCCAGTACGATAATCTTGATAAGTCTTGAAATGAGTTAAACTACTTGCGAGAGTGCCTTGTCCTTTTTTCTGATGTTTGAGCAAAAATCTAAAGAAATAATTCCAATGATTCTCAACATAAGGAATATTTGGATAAGTTAAAACATCAGCATTGTACTTTGCCTTTTTACCAGTAGAGAAAGCTCTATCTCCATAGATACATCTGACATCTCTCCAGTAGTTAGAATCATAATAGATTATATAATACTCCTTCAGAGAAGGAGGATTCTTAATAGTCATAAGAATCAATCCTCCACTAAGTGTAGTTTATATGAGAATCCATCTGATTTTTTAATGATTTTGCCTTCATTAATCATCTTGGATACTGTAGCTTCTATCTGAAGGTTCTTAACTTCAAACTCCTCCGAATTGATGTCAAGATTAAAAACATTTGCAATCTGTTGCTTTAACTCATACATTGTTAAATCGTTGCCTAATTCCAAATAAATAGGAATGACATCATACATTGACATATCAATATAGGAGGATTCTCCTTCATTTGCGTTTTGAGTATTGGTACAGATGGTACTTTCGGAATGTACCAAGAAATCTTTCTCTGTTTGAGCATTGGAGGATTTTCCTTCATTTTCGGAGGTTGGTACAAAATCCTTATTATCTAAGAAAGAAAAAAACTCTACTTTTTTCGTATGTGAAAGCACATCTTCAATGACAATATCCTTATCATCATCTATAGAGAAATCATTAGAGAATTGAGTAGCAAAATCATTAATGAATTTGCACATATCATCATATGATTTGATGTCATCAGCATAACTACTAAAGGAGTGAACAAAATTTTCCTTAGTATTATTTATTAATATTTGTACCAATGAAAGAAAAGATATAAGAATACTCATTTTACTCTCTAAAGGCTTTTTTGCTTGGTACATCTCAAATGTACCAATGTACCAATAACTATTTTTAAGATTAGAGGATTTTCCTTCGTTTTTGCCTTTAGGTATGTAATAAATCCACATACTACGAGGATTATCCTCTCCATCTTTTGAAGGTTCAAACCTATATCGAGCAATCATTCCCATCTCATACAAGTTCTTTGTATTTCGGTCTTTCTGAGGAGTATCCAAATCAAACTTCAAAGTGTTTTTACTACAATCTAATTCTCTTGCAATCCTATCTCTATTCCATAGTTTGCTCTTGAAATCCTCTTTCCAAGCTTGAGAATCATTGCTCATAAATTCCTTATAATCCTTCTCTTGCTTGTCATAAGCCTCTTCAATTGTTAAAATAGGAATATCCAATGCGAGAATGGATTGCTGTCGAGCATTCAAATCGGTAGATTGAAGTTCAATATCCCATCTACTATAAACCTCTGAAATGTCCTCCTCATTGCCTATCACATAATCTATCCCATACATCGAAACGATTTCTCTTTGAGAGAAATTCAAATAAGTAAATGAATCTACAAGATTGTAGAAGGAGGATATATGTCTATTGTTTAAGAATTGCACATTAAAGAATATGCTGTAAGGATTAAACACTTTCACTTCTTTTTCGTTGAGGTATTGGATTGCACATTGATTATACTGATTCAATAATCCAATATACTTATCATCTTGAGATTTGAGCAATACATTCTTTTTGATTTTCTCCTTGACAGATTTCTCCTTCTCCTCATCTTGAAGGATATTGATGTCATAGAGCCTATTGCTTAACTCTGAATCAGAATTTCCCTTTGCATTAGTCAAGATTACAAGGAATTTAGCCTTCAGCTCAATATTTAAAGCCTTTTGCTCATATACTGTATTGAGCTTCTTAACCTTCTTAGAATTGTCTGTCAATCGTTTCAAGATTTCTACTATGCTTGAATTTGTCAAGTCAATATCATCAATGAGAAGGATATTGAAGTCATCATTGAAGTTTTTATGATTATAGAAAATCCATTTAGGAGAAAACTCCTCTATCTCAAAGATATGATGTTGAGGAAAGTTCTTAAATACTGTTTTAATCAAATCGGTTTTCCCTTTTCCAGTTTCTCCACCGATAAAGCTGTGGATAGGTTCTCCGATGTAGATTGATACTCCGACAAGAGTCAATGAAGATACATAATCCTCATCTCCTTCGTGAGTTAAACTTACAGTCCTCTTGATATTATCGTAGATGAGATTTTGCTCTACTAATTTCATTGCCTCTGATTGT
Organism: uncultured Methanobrevibacter sp.; assembly: GCA_900320955.1. GTDB lineage: Archaea > Methanobacteriota > Methanobacteria > Methanobacteriales > Methanobacteriaceae > Methanocatella. The sequence goes on from ONUN01000015.1 coordinate 7,229, forward strand.
ATCTCCTTCGGATAATCTGAGAAGGTTAAGCCTAAATCTTCAGAGGTATCTTCAGCTATTTCCTCATCTTCTTTCTCCTCATATGCCTTGAAATTATCGTTTATTTGAGGAAAGTCCTTTATATTCTTTAAATCAATCGCAATATTCTCTAAAGAATCGACAAGATAATCCTTATCGAATGGTACAATACTTTCTCCCTCTTCATTCCTTTTGAATTGAGAATTGATTTTGTTTGCTCCTTTTCCTAAGATTTGATTTCTACTCTTATTGGAGGAGGTTATCGGTTTCTTATCTTCAAATGTTGAGGAGTAGATTAAAAAATCCTTATTATCCTCAAAAGAGCCTATACAATACTCATAGGCATTGAAACCTCTTGATATTCTCAAATAAAACTTTCCAAAATTGGTATGAAGAGGACAGTACAAGGCTGAATCATCGTATCTGTAGCCATTATTCTTATAGGTTTCAGGTACTTTGTAGATGGAGGAATCCTTCAATTCTTTTATCCTTTCCTCTTTCTGAGTTATCTCTTCAGTAGTTTCTTTCACTACCTTTTCCCTTACTTCATTCAATAATGAAGTTTCTTTTCTATTGCTTATCATAACAATCTTTATCAAGTCATACCATACTTTATATAATAGGAAAGACAAAAATAAGATTAATTATAAGTTAATTCTTACTTTCAAGAGCTGATAATTCCATAATCGGCTCTTACATCTCTCTTTTTTCAATAAACTATGGCAAACAAATTATCCCTTACTGTTTTTTATTCTCCTATTGTATTCAATACTAAAGTTCGTATAAAATCTGAACGATTTCCAATCTCATTTTCAATTAAATAAGATGTTATCGCATTCAATTCTTTATTACTTACTTTAAAAGTAATCATATTCTTTTTAACATTGTCTTTATCAAGTTTCTTCATAAAAATCACTTATATTCTATTTTCTAAAGAATAAGTGAAAGCATAGGAGAAAAATAGTTTGATTGCTGTTATGAGAAGCCTCCAAAAGAAAAATAACAGAGCGTAAAAATCATAAATTAACTTGTCTTATATTGAGTATTTTTTGATTTGGCAATTATTATCAAGCAATATCTAGTATAAGCCTATAAGAATCATTAAAAAAAGAAGTAAGCCTAATAAATAGCAACATTTATATATTGACTATTTACATATAATGTATTGTAACTTACTATTTCTTTTTTTATTCTTATGAAAAAATGGTGAATTAATGGATAGAAAAAATGTGATATTATGGTAAGCTATGTTTGAGTAGTTTGTATTTTTCTTAATTTGTGTGGAAGCTTTTTAAGAAAATCACAAACTTTACTCCTATGCTTGAAACCAAACACATTGTTTATCCGATGATTTTTATTAAACTTATTTTTCTGAATTAATCATTACCTCCAAGTAACGAATCTATTATCATCACTTATTCTTAGTAATACTTTCTATTTTTATTGTTATATAAAACTTTTCTTTTTAGTAACCTTTTAAAAATGCTCTTAATTTACAGAGCATACAAAGAATTAGTATTTTCAGATATAAAGCAATATAAAATAAGTTTGAATAAAAATAAAGAAAAATTTAAAAAAAGAGAAGAAAAAAAGAGAGATTAAGAGAGAAAGATTTTCCATACAATTTCTGTGTGCAAAATGCCTATTACACTATGCTTGGAGAGAAGTCATCTACCTATAGGTAGTAGATGAGATTCCACATTACCTCTGTGATTGACTATCCTCATCATCGATGATTTCAGAAAACTCAATTTTATTCACTAATTCTACCAGTCTATCGAATTTCTCAACTTTAGGCTCATTCTCATTTATCATCCTATCCAATATCTGATTTTGTGTTTTCAAGGTTTCGTTTTCGTGCTGAAGGAGAAGGAGGATTTCAGTTATCTTCATAATATCCACATTTAATTTATCGTTGAGATGTTCAAGCTCTTTAACTCTTTCCTCTAAGGATTGCTCCTCATCAATTGGAGCATTCAAGTTCTCAAACTCCTCTTTCAGCTCTTCATTTGTGGATTTGTCAATTGTTGCCTTGAAGTCATCTTCAGATATGAGGCTTATATGCTGAATCTTAAAATCCATATCATTATCAAAATACCATTCATAAACAAAGTATCTGTAATCATCATCATAAGAATAGTAACCGATTCCCATATGGCATTTTCTATTTGAAGGAGATTTGTATATTCCATCAATGAAATCATCAAGGAAATTATTCACTTTAAATTGAACGATAGTGTAATGAGCATTACTTATCTCCAATGATTCCTCAAAGAAAAACTCAAACTCATCTAAAGCAATTATCGAAGCCTTGAGCTTCTTATGAGTAAAGTAATCCATACGATAAGCCTTGTACAAATCTTCTATGGAAATGACTACAGATTCATTGAGATATTGGTACTCTTTTAATTCCATAAACCTATCAGCATTTGTACTCAAGTCATTCCTATTGATAGAATAAACATCTCTACTGGCAAAATGCTTACAGTCAATGAAATCTTCAAGTTTATCGTAGTCTTGATATATAGGAAATACACCTATTACATCGATATTGAAGTATTTTCTCTCCAAACATTGAGTATTGAGCAAATCCAAGATTATATGATTCATTGCTTGATTGAAGGAGATATTCGGATAGGTTCTTTCAAGGTAATCATCAAAATCAGCTTTAACCTCTTTAGATAAACCGAATGATAATCCACTTCGGAGCAATGGCTTTACTTTTCTCTCCTTGTAGTAATGATTTCTATCCTTTTCGTTCATTTTAGTTTTCTCCTTCTATGGATTCAAGCATATCCTCTCTGCTTTCGATTTCGGTTTCTAATAATTTTAGTTTCTTTTTTATCAAATCATTCTTTAACAATCCATATAATCCGAGAAGGAAAACCATATAAACAACGAAATCCTCATCTACTTCGATTGATACTTTGCCCTCCTCATCTTTAGGCAATGATTCAATCCTTTCGATAATCTCTTCAAGATCCTCATCAGAAAGTTTCTTATCTAAAATAGTGTTTGCCAATTCCTCAAATTCCTCTCCAGTCAATCCACTATCGACAAGTTTATATTCAGCATTTGCCTCCTTTTTCTCAAGCTCAGCTATCTCCAAGTCAAGCTTCTTAATCTCATAATTTATATTTGCCAGTTCAAGCTCAATTTCAGCTCTTTTCTTATCCTCAAATTTACTAAGGTTAAACATACTTTCTCATCTCTCTCATTTTCTATTAGTTATAATTCAATATGTTAGTAATTTAATAAAATCTTTAGTGTATATGAAAATCCATATGTTTTTTGCACATTTTTGCACATTTTCTAATGCTTTCCCATTGTCTGAGGAATATCGTATACAAAATCATGTCATCAAAATTAACTTTCATCAGAGGAGAGATATATCGATTTAAGACAAAAAATGTCATTCAAATCCCATTTTAAACCATTAAAAAAAGTCAATTCATTAAATAAAGCAATAACATAATAATAATAATAATAATAATAATAATAATAATAATAATAATAAATGAATATAATAATAATAATAATAAATTTTCATACATTATTTGTATGACGAGTACGAATATAGTATTTGAATTTGTCATACATTCATACGATGACAGTATGACAAAAATTTATCCTATACTTTTTGTTGTCATACATTTTTTGTATGAAAAATTATTTCCTCAATTTCTCAAAGTCAATATACTTAGATAAATACTCTTTTCTTTCCTCATCTGATAATTTAGGAATATGAGGAGCATTAAAAGTAGCATTGATAAACTCTTGATGGTCTTTTACAAAATTATCCACTATTTTCTCATTTGATACTCTATCAGAGATATATAAGCCTCTTTTATTGAAAATAGCATTCTGTACAATATTTATAGCTTCTCTAAGTTCAGGATTTTTGATTTCATTAACCTTATCAGAATCTCCCTCAAGTTCATATTTTAACTCTTCAAGATGACTTTTTATCATATCTTTTTCTGAAAATAGTTTGTTAAGTTCATAATCCACTTGGAGTAATCTATTTTTGTAGTAATGATATTCAATGATTTTCTCATATTTTTCAATATCAGCATAAGCCTCATCAATTGCTGTTTCTACCAATCTACGATTCTTAATTTTTAGTTTACTCTTCTTAATTTTGTGTATATCGGAAATCCTTGTGGAAAATCGATAATTATCCTCATCTACCATTTTAAATCCTCTCTTTAAGAATGTTTCAAAATGATTAAACTATGTCATACATTTTTTGTATGAATTTTTCATACATTTTTTGTATGACAAATAGGAAATTATTGACTTAAAAATAGTTTGTTTGAAGTATACTCCAATTTATAGTAACATATAAATAATACCATATTACAAAAATAATATTAAGTATACTTATTGTGATGGGATATGTCCAGTATCCCTCACTACTTTCTATCTATTTTTTCAATAATTTTTTAATCATAATTTCATTCTACTAATTTTGTTTGATTGTCATTCCTTTCAAGATACTCTTCTATTGCTTGATTCATAATTTCAGCTTGAGTTCTCCTTTCTTTTACAGCTTGTAGTCTTAGTTTATCGTACAAATCTAATTTTATTTTGAAACTTGTCTGAGTAGTATCGACAGATACCATAGTTATAACCTCCATAATTAATAACTATATAACTACATAGATAGTTATGTAATACCTTATATATAAATAGGTATGTTTGCTATCTGAAGGAAATGATATAAAGGAGGAGGCACATACTTTCCCTTATAGGCATTAGTGGAGGAGAAATGTGCTGTTTTTAATAAACCTTTGCAAACATTGAACGAATACTCTCTTTACAGACAGTACGAAAAAATCCTTCTCTACTAATGCCAGTATGCTATTTTTTTTTTCTCAGAGATTCTCATTTTGCAATTTTCCAATTTTGAAAAGTTCTGGAAAGTTCTGGAATCATTTCACTAAGTCAGATATTGCAATCGATGTATTATAATTTTTTTCAAAAAACGCATTAAAAAACGCATTAACTTTAGCAAAATCATATCATCATTTATTCAGCTGATTTTCATTATCGAATACTATGAGAAAGGCATTGAAATAATAGAAGTTATCAGTAACACTATCCATTTAGAAGAGGCTCTAATCCAATATTCTCTTCAATGATAATTCTTTCAATAAAAAAACTTCAATAATGTAGTTCAATCAATGCAAATATCTAAAGATTATATAATTTTATTAAAATAAGGATATGTACTGCCTTTATCAAGTTAAATAAGCACAATCCTTTCTTTATTCCTCATTTGCAGCGATAACAATCGTTATATAATCTATGATATAATTGATGTCTATACTGGAAATCATCACTGAAAACCACTGAAAACCAAAATATAATTTATGGTATGAATGAGGTCTTATACCTTCAAAGATAAGACAACTTGAGGAAAATCACTAAAGATAAGAATCATTATGTAGATTCGATAAATTGAAAAAGGAAAAGAAAATAATATGCTCCATCAAATACGATAACTGATTGATTTAGCTGAAGAGTTACTCCATAGATGAGAGTATTTCATTCAAGCATTGGAGAAAAAGGATACCTCAACATCTACCTCTCCAAACTATCCAAACTCAACATACTAAAAAAAGCTCTGAAAATCACATTCTCAAGCCTCCTCTCTTTTGCTCTTGGATTCATTGTGCCTTGATAAAATCAATGAAATAGTAATATTGTATATGGATTTTTCAGAAAAATCATCACATTACATCACTTTTCATATCAAGTTTCGATTAAATTTTATCACTTTTTATCACATCTTATTTTTTTCATATCAAGTTTTCATTAAAAATAGTCATCTTTAGTCATCTTTCAGATTTGGATAATGCTTTTTTTAGTATGCAAAATGTGTATATATTATCAATGTTTGAAGGATTTTCTATGTATCTGAGAGAAGCTTATTGCTGATTTGCTTTGTCATATGCTATTCCATCATCAATAATTATAAGAGGAAGACATATAAAATTGAAAAATGCTCCAAACTATTTATAGCCATACCTTGAATCTGAAAAAAAAGAATCTAGGAACTTAACCTATGGTTAAATTGATGAAATGGTTACCTAAAGTTCCATTAAGTTCTAGTAAAAATAGTGATTTACAGTCATCAACTGTCATTAACTGTCATATAGTTAAAATGGGAAAATACTCCCATAAACTCCCATCAATAGCTATGCTATACTTTTTTTAGTATGTTAAGTTTAGATACTTTAGATACATAGTGATCATGTATTGTTTAAATTGAATGAATGGTGTATTATTCTTTAGTTTCAATGACTTCAACATCTTTAGCTTGACTATCTACTAATAATCTTGAATCATCGATAATTCTTTTATGTTTATTCCTAATCACATCTATTCCTAAGCTATTAAGCTTGGTTAAAGTGTTATTGAATCTGATTCTATCAATATTCTTATCTTCTTTGAGTTCATCAAGCTTATCTTCAAGTTCCTTTATTCTTGTTTGATAGTGTTCGATTTCCTTATCGTGTGTGATTGCTAAGTATTGGATTGCTTTCCTATGTTCAACTTCTTGCTTTTTTTTTACTTCTGGGTGTACTATTTTTCCTTTTGTGCCTCTGAAGAGATTATCCTTAGGAAGTTGGTTTTGCAGAACTCTTCTGTTTTTTGGGATGACAAGGATAATCTCTACCCACTCTCTACTCCACAAAAAGTTTTTATAATTTGAAACTAAATTATTTATTACAGGGCTAATCCTTTACTAAACCTTACTCAATTACATATCACCCCCTTTTACATATGTTTTTTTTGGAATGAGGATTAGTCCTACTTCTAATATTTCTATCAAATTTTTTTCATAATCATCATTTTTTTATAAAGATTTAATATTACTTTTTTATAAAAATAATAACGTTATTGAAATATAATTTATATTGTTATTATAATGATGGTGGGTAAATTGTCAGAGGTTAAACTTCCAAAGGATTTAGATAATAAAACTAATTTTGTATATACGGAACTACAAGAGAGCATTAAAATAGGTTCCAAACTGTCTGTTAAAAGAATAAAATGGATTACTGACAGAATCAAGGAGCTGAAAAAAAGAAATAAAAATGTTGCAAAGAGAATTGAAAAATGAAACACAGCACTCATTACGGTCAAAGATTAACAATGAAATAAGAAATAGGAGAATTGAAATAAGAGACTTAAAAGAAGAATTAGAGCAGGTGGTATGTTGATGGAAAATAAGTTAAATGGAGAAAGTTTTGATATTGTTGAATACAATATTTCCAAGCTAAAAGAGCTGTTTCCAGAAATTGTAACTGGTGATAACGAAGTGGATATAGCAGCGTTAATTGATATTTTTAAAAAGAATGGTGATGGAACTGTTGATGATTCAGAAGAACACTATCAGTTTAATTGGTGGGGAAAAAAGAAATCTAAAAGAAAAGCAAAAGAAACCACTACTAAGACTTTGAGACCAGTTAAGAAAGACAGTAAGAATTGGGACACAACTCAAAATATTTACATTGAAGGAGACAATTTAGATGCTTTAAAAATACTTTTAAAATCATATACGAATAAAATAAAAATGATTTACATAGATCCTCCTTATAACACAGGAAAAGACTTTGTTTATAAAGATAATCTTACTCAAACAATACAAGAACACCTTGAAAGTACAGAACAGCTATCTGAAGAAGGATTTTTATTTGAAAATACTAAAACAAATGGAAAATATCATTCTAATTGGTTGAATATGATTTATCCTCGTTTAAGATTAGCTAGAAATCTGCTTTCTGAAAATGGATGTATTTTAATAAGTATTGATGATAATGAAAATGTAGATTTAAAGAAAATTTGTGATGAAATATTTGGCGAAGAAAATTTTGTTTCTCAATTAATTTGGAAAAGCAAAACAGGAGGTGCAAATGATAGTAAATTTGTTGCAATAGATCATGAATACATTTTAGTATATGCTAAAAGAATTGATAAATTTGAAGTAAATAGTTTACCATATACTGATGAATTGTTAAGATTATATAATTCAAAAGATGAATATTTTGAAACTAGAGATCCATACCGTCCAATGTTATTAATGCAAAAAGGTTTATCCTTCTCAAAAAGCCTTACATATCCTATAGAAGCACCAGATGGAACTATTTTATATCCTGATGAAGGAGGTGCAATCTGGAGATGGAGCGAACCTGTTCTAAAAAAGAGAATTGAAGAAGGATATGTGGAATTTGTAAAAAAAGGCAATGAATGGAAAATTTACACCAAACAGTATCTAAATGTGGATTATGATGGAAATAAAATTAACAGAGGAAAATTGTTACGTTCTGTAATTTCAGATATTGATGGCAGGAAAGGCATTAAAGATATTCAAAAATTATTTGATGAAAAAGTATTCACAAATCCTAAACCTACAGATTTGATTAAATTATTTATTTCGGTTTTTTCAAATAAAAATGATTTGATTATGGATTTCTTTTCAGGTTCTGCAACTACTGCACAAGCTATGTTCAAGGTTAATGAAGATGAAAATTCAAATCGCAATTTTATTTTAATTCAAATCCCTGAATTGATTCTTTCAGATAAAGATATTTTAGACTTAAAAAAATATCTGTGAAATAGGTAAAGAAAGGATTAGGAGAGCAGGAGATAAGATTGTAGAGGAATCAGGTAATTCAGACTTGGATATTGGTTTTAAAGTGTTTAGAATCGATGAATCCAATTTCATTCCTTGGAATTCTAATTTAACTGTAGAAAATATTGAACAAGCTATTTTATCAACAGGCAATAATCTTGTTGACGGAAGGTCTGAACTTGATTTAGTTTATGAATTATTGCTCAAACACTTAAAAATGGATTTAAATTGCATAATTGAAGAAACAACAGTTAATAATAATAAGATATATATTATAGACAATGGTTATGCTCTAATATGCCTCGAAAATAATATTGATATTTCAATAGCTGATGAGTTAGTTAAACTTAAAGAAGATTTGATGACAGAAGTGTGTCAAGTGATATTGAAAGATGAATCATTAGACGACACTACCTCTATCAACATTTATGAAACATTGAATAATAATGACATGGAGTTTTACACAATATAAGGAGGCATAATATGGAAATAAAGTTTAAGGATAAATTACAGTATCAGGCTGACGCAATCAATTCTGTAGTAAATTTATTTGAAGGCCAATCTATATTATCATCGAACGTTTCTATTATGAGTGAAGATGTGATTGATGATCAGATATTGATTACTCCAATTGAAGGAAAAGGAAACATATTTAATTTAAGTCCTCAAGATATTGAAGAGAATTTATTAAAAGTTCAAGCAGAAAACGGTTTACCTCTCAATGAAAAATTGGAATCTTATGATTTTACAGTGGAGATGGAAACAGGTACTGGAAAAACTTATGTTTATTTGAGAACTATACTAGAATTAAATATACATTATGGTTTTTCTAAGTTTGTAATTGTTGTTCCTAGTCTAGCGATTAAAGAAGGCGTAAAGAAAACTATAGACATCACTAGAGAGCACTTTGCAAAACTATATAATAACATAAATTATAATGACTTTATATTTGACTCTAGCAATATGAAAGATTTGGAGACATTTATGGAAGATGATAATATTCAAATAATGATTATTACCATACATGCATTCAATAAAGAAAAGAATAAGATTAATCAGATTACAGAAAAAGGTATAATACCTATGAATTATATTACTAGAACTAGACCTATTGTAATTATCGATGAACCTCAATCTGTTTTAGGTGGAAAAAGTGGAAAAGGAAAAGAAGCAGTAAAGACTTTAAATCCTTTATTTACATTGCAATATTCTGCAACTCCTAAAGACGCAGAAAATATAGTGTATCAATTGAATGCTGTTGACGCTTACAACAAAAATTTAGTCAAGAAAATTGAAGTTAATGCATTTATTGAAGCAGATTACCAAGGAAAGCCATTTATAAAGTTAAACAAGACTAAAATGAATAATAAAGGTAAGCGTACTGCTGACATAACTCTCGTAAAAAAATCGTCTACAGGTTTAAACACAATAGTAAAAAAATGTTAAGATTGGAGATATTTTAGGTGTAAGTAAAATCTCTAATAATGACATATATGATGGTTTTCAGGTAGAGGATATTGTTGTTAGAGAAGACAATGAAGAAATTATATTCACTAACGGTCAAAGAGTCAAGAAAGGCCAATCCATTAATGACATAAATCAGGAAGGAGTTAGAAAAGCACAGATTGAAGAAACAATCCATGAACATCTGGATAAGGAGTTAAAACTTTCTAAGAAAAACATTAAAGTCTTAAGCCTATTCTTTATAGATGAGGTTGCAAACTATAGAAAATATGATGATGATGTTCATAAAGGGAATTATGCACTTTGGTTTGAAAAAGCTTATAAAGACATAATTGCTGAAGACAAGTATAAAAAATTGCCTAAGCATATTTTAAGTTTATCTCCAGAAGAGGTTCATGATGGTTATTTCTCTAAAGATGGTAAAAAATTAATCAACACTAGCGGTGAAACTGCAAAAGACGTAAGCACTTATGAAAGAATAATGAAGGATAAGGAAAGATTATTGGATCCTAAGGATAATTTGAGATTTATCTTCTCTCATTCCGCATTAAAGGAGGGTTGGGATAACCCTAATGTGTTCCAGATTTGTACTTTCATTGAGAATAAAGGAGACATACCTAAACGGCAGAAAATTGGTCGAGGATTGAGGTTGTGTGTTGATGGTGAAGGTAATAGAGTCGATGAAGCTTATGGTGATGGTGAAGAGTTTAAGAACATCAATAAATTGACTGTATTTGCGAATGAAAGTTTTGAAAACTTTGCAAAAGGTCTTCAAGATGAAATGAAGCAGGCAGGCATTGAATTTAATGTTCTTAAAGTAAAAGATTTTAAAGGCCTCACTTATGTTACTTCTGATGGTGAATTCAAGAAGTTAAATGGTTTTGACTCTGAGAAAATTTGGAGGTCATTGCGCCAACAAGGTTTAATTAGTTCCAAAGGAGTAATCAGCAAGAAATGGGACAAAGCAGTAATTGAAGGCACTGTTGAGATTCCGGAAGAATTTGAGGAAGGCAGGGCTAAAATTATCGGAATTGTTTCTGGAAAACGTACTAGTAGCATAATTAAGAACAAAAAGGATAGAGTTACTATTAAGTTATATGATGATAAAATTAATTCTGTCAGTTTTGATAATTTGTGGGATAAGATAAAATACAAATCAAGATATTCTGTCCATTTTGATACTGAAGAATTGATTGAAGCGTGTGTTAAGGGCATGAACCGTTCATTGAAATATATTCAAAAAGCCAGTGTTGACCATGTTAAGGTTGATATGACCATGAAAAATTCTATTAGTGGTATTGCGAGATATAATCGTAAGCATTTCATTGACATAAACAATAATGAAATACCTAACATCGTTAAAAACTTGCAAGAACACACTCATTTAACCAGAGAAACAATAATAGAAATCTTGCTTAGGAGCAATGAAAGGAACAATACTCTAGAAAAATTACTAATCAATCCTACAGAATACTTTATCAGAACTCTTGAAGTTATTCAAGAGAATTTAAGTCATTTGATTGTTGAGACTATTGAATATCATAAGTTAGATGAAAGCAAAGATTTTGACAAGACAATATTCAAGGAATCCTTTGATGATTGGGTTGAAGATGGCGATTTTATCAAAAGTAACTTAGTATTCTCCACCAAGTCCATTTATAAATATGTTAAATGTGATTCCAATAAAGAGATTGGCTTTGCTCAGGATTTGGAAGACTTGGATGGCATTGAATTATTTGTTAAATTGCCAAGAAAGTTCACTATCAAGACTCCTCTTGGAGAATACAATCCTGATTGGGCAATTACTGTAAATGTTGATGGCAAAAAGGAAACATATTATGTTATTGAAACTAAAGGTTCAACCAAGCTGAAAGATTTAAGAGGTAAGGAGAAGGATAGAATCTGTTGTGCTTATAAACACTTTGATTTAGTTCCAGATGTGGACTATGATTATGTAGTGGAGTATAATGATTTTAAAGATAGATTTATTTATGAAAATTAGAAGATTTTAATATCTTCTAATTTTACTTGTTTTTAAAGTTTAAATTTATATCTGTCCTATAGCTATTCAATTCCTATTAGGATATTAACTTTATTTTGCAAAACAACAAACTATTTCTATGGACGATGAAACTTTAATCCTAATTACATATATGAAAAAATGCACCAGCCAGAGAAATGGTGCTAAAGTCATTTGAATGCGAGGACTTTCTAAGGCCAATTGAAATTTCACGGAAAACAGGTCTTCACCCAAACAATGTAAGCAAGAAACTGAAGGACCTTAGGGAGCATTAACTTGTCTATATCATAAATCCAGACTATCATGTTCCTAAACTGTACAGGCTTACCGAAAAGGTAAAAATAGGCTTCAATTCTTGTAGAAAATCAACTGTTTTTTTTTCAACAAAATCCAGTTTATTTATGGATACATGTACATGCTTTCATGGTTTTGCACCACTTTTGCATTTTTTAAATATTAGTTCGCATATATTAAAATTAACGATTATATTATTTTGACAATTGCAAAAATTTTTAAAATTTTTGTTATATTGGGTCAGAATAAGGATAATAATTAATTATTATCAGCAAATGTTGTTAATTTTAATTAGCTTTGTAGGTAATGATAGTTATATGATAGCTATGTTATAGATAAATGATAGCAATATGATAAATATCAGATAAGTAACTGATAGCAATAATATAGATATTAAATTGATATTGATAGGAATATAGAAAGCAAGATTTATGACTTGCTTACAAAAAATTGTTAAATCATCATATTATCTCAAAGAAGACAAATAAAATTGAAAAATACACCAAACTATTTACACCAATACCACCAAGCCAAACAAAAAATTACTCGGTACTTAACTTGCATTTGATTGCTTGATGGTTTCTTTGGTGGCTTTTATTCCAGTAATATATCATCATTGATTATCTTGCTTAATTTGGCAATGTTATCATCTATGATCCTTTTATCATCAATCTTTGGTGGTGAGCCTTTTAATCTTTGTATAAAATTATATGAAAATTACTAACATTTTTTACATTTAAAAAAAGGGGTTAATATTCTACATTATGACTAACATTTTTTTAGTTTTTTTAGTCTATAAAAAAAGGATCTTCTTCATGCATATACAAGTATATTTTTATACCCTTTTTTCAAGTTTTTCAAGTTTAAAAAAAGAGCTACTATTTTATTAGTACCTTTTGAAGCTCTTAGAATCCCCTGTTTTTCCTTGAAGGAATGATTAATAATTATGATACTTATGTTATGAAGTGTTAATTTAATTAATCACTTCTTGCATTATATTAATTGTCTGTGCTAAAATGGTTTATCTTTGCCTCGTTATAATATTTTATGCTATTTGAGTAAAAAATGCAAAAGATATATATAGTACAAACATACACAATAATATAGAGAACATACAAAAAAACATATATGTTTTTGTATTTACTCTATGAAAAAAGCAAATTCTAAATTTTCTGGGTAGTAAATACTTTGGGAATAGATCTAAATCATATCATCCATGAGATTGAAATATATTTCACCCCTATTTTTAGTATTTACTACCTTAACCTCATCTATTTCCGTATTCGCCTCTTCTTTTCACTTCTTTTTACTAATACTGTATTACCTGTGTTTTATTAGTGTTTTCAAGCTATTATAATCGTTTATTTTTACACTTGAAATAGAACGAGAACTTGATTTTTACTCAATTTTCTTATCTTCAATATGTTTGTAAATACTATTTTTGACTACTCATTTTAATGCAAGATGTAAGCATTATAATACAACAACATGTTACTACCTATTTTAATTAATCGTTCCTTCAATTAAAATAAAAGGGAAATCAAAGATGATGGTGGGATCCTTTTTATATATATATTAAAAAAACTTAAAAATCACCATTTTGGAGTTTTTGGGCATATTAAAAAAGGAAGTCACATTTTTCACATACATAAAAAGGTGAAGACATTTCGGATATATTATAAAAGGAAGTCCCTGCTAATTAATATGCAGAGTATAATCACCATTTCGGACATTTCGGATATATTACACAATGAATTGCACAAATAAGGGATCAGTAGTTACTGCTGCATATAGTTTTGCTTGATCACCGTCATCTTGGGAATAAGGTACTTGGCTTGTTTCCATACCATTGTTGTCGTAGTAGTGTATTCCATGATATCATCAGTGTCAAGTTCAGCTGCTATCACATATCCTTTTTTTTGATACTTGCTGTTCCGTATTTTGCTTCAAAATTAATAGTTTTCATATATTATTCCTCCTTTTTTATATATATGTCAAAAATGTAAAAATTATTAACAAAAAATTTTCTTCGTTATACAATAGTTTTTACGAAACTTTCTCTATATTCTCTTTATTATTTATCATTCTTTACTCCTAACAAGTAAGCAAAAAAGAATAAATCATTGATTAAAAAGAGTATGACTTCCCAAAGTGTTTAAATAATGGGTCATTGGTTTAATTTCAAAAAGAGATATTTTTATATAAAATGGTTTATAAAAATAGTATTAACTTGCAGAAATGCAGAATGCCCTTTTAACTGCAAATTTGCAAATACTGAAAAATGGAGAGACTATTTTTATAATTGGAGGTATTATCTCTTTACACATAACAACCCTTTACTAAACCTTTAAAGGATTTTAACTCCTTATTACGTTTAATTTAGCTCATTAAACAATAGTTTTTACGAAACAGAAAAACACAAGAGTTATTAGAAAAAAGAATTTAATGAAAGTTTAGCAACATTAACTCCATTAAAAAAAAAAAAAATGAAATACAAGAAAAAGAAGATAAAATCGACCAATTAGTATATGAATTATATGATCTAAATAGAAGAAGAAATAAGCATTATTGAAA
>ONUN01000017.1 GCA_900320955.1 uncultured Methanobrevibacter sp.
AAATATTTTTTTGTTATAGATTTAATTCTAATTTTGTAATGATAAATTTTAAGGAGGGGAAAATATGGCAAAAGTTAAAGGAACTAACAGAAGAACCAGGCCAAAAAGAAGTTATACTAAACCTGGTAGTAAAAGAGGAAGAGGAGTAAAACAAACTTGGAAAAAATAATCCTCTTATAACTTTTTTTATTTATTTTAACTATTTTTTGATTGTTGTGAATCTTTCATCATATTGAAAATAATTAAATACTATTTTTTAAAGATAATTATCTAGGTGATAATATGATGATGCCTGAAAATGGTCACAGAGCTCATGGATTTTCAAGTGCAAATTTTTTGGACTCTGATGAAATTATAAAGGAATTGAAGCTTAATGGTGATGAAACTGTTATGGATGCCGGCTGTGGTGATGGCCATAATGCAATTAAAATCCTAGAGGACTATAATCACAAAGGAACTGTTTATGCAGTTGATATTTATGACGCTTCCATTGAAGACATGGAAACATATAAAAAGAATAATAATGTTGAAAACTTAATCAATATTGAAGCCGATATTACAGAAGGCATTCCGGGTGTTGAAGATGATTCTGTTGATGTTGTTTTGCTTGTAAATGTTTTTCATGGATTTAAAGCCTCCAGAAAATTGGATGAAGCTGTTTTGGAACTTTCAAGAATAATTAAAAAGGATGGTAAAATTGCCATAATGGATTATAAGGCATGGGATGTCCCTAATGGCCCTCCAACAAAAATAAGATCATCTCCTGAGGATTTGGAAAAATTATTCAATAAACATGGCCTTGAAAAAGTTTATCTAAATGAAGAAATAGGTGAAGATATTCCACAAGGCAAATCTCACTATCTAATTATGTTTGAAAAGAATTAATTTATTTTTTTTTAAACTTTTTTCAAGAAAATTATTATATACTATTTTTTAAAAATTATTATTTAGGAAATGTGAGGTATATTCATGGAACATAAACATCATGGAAAATCAAGCTCAAGATACCTTGGTGCTGATGATATCTTAAATGAATTCCATTTTAATGGTGATGAAACTTTTATGGATGCCGGTTGTGGAGATGGCTATATTTCAATCAAAGCAGCTGAAAAATATCTTCCTCGAGGCATAGTTTATGCAGTGGATTCGTATGATATTGCCATTAATGATTTGGAAGAGTATAAAAGTGAAAACGATGTTCAAAATTTAATTAATATTGAAGCGGATATTGTTGAGGGAATTCCAAGCGTTAGTGATGATTCGGTGGATGTGGTTTTAATGCTTAATGTATTCCATGGATTTACTCTATCAAAAGATAGGGACAATGTCATTAAAGAAATTGGTAGGCTCATTAAAAATCATGGTAAACTGGCAATCATGGAGTTCAAACCTTTGAAAATGTCTTGGGGACCTCCAGTGGATATTAGGATTTCTTCAGATGATTTGGAAGAGCTATTTTCCCAGTATAATTTTAAAAAGGTTTATCTAAATGAAGATATTGGCAGTGACATTCCCAAAGGTAAATCTCACTATCTGATAATATTTGAAAAGGAGTAGAGTGACATGATTTTTGCAGCAATATTGGCCGGCGGAATTGGATCTAGAATGGGAGGTACTGACACCCCAAAACAGTTTTTGGAATTGGGCAGCAAGCCTGTCATTATTCATACAATTGAAAAATTTGTTATAAATGACAATATCGATGAGATAATTGTTTTAACACCAAAAAATTTTATAAATCACACTAATCATCTAATTGATAAGTATATTCCAAATCATAAAAATATAGTAGTTATTGAAGGTGGAAAAACAAGAAATGACACAATAATGAACAGTATCAGTTATATTGAAGAAAATCATGGCATTGATGAGGAGTCCATCATTATTACTCATGATTCGGTCCGTCCTTTTTTAACTCATAGGATTATTGAAGATAACATCGAAGCTGCAAAGAAATATGGGGCATGTGATACAGTAATTCCGGCTACTGATACTATTGTTGAAAGTATTAATGCTGAGACTATAGAAAGTATCCCTGTGAGGGATTATTATTACCAAGGCCAAACTCCACAGAGCTTCAATATAAAGAAACTTTTCAATTTAATCAATAGTTTAACTGAAGAAGAAAGTAATATACTGACTGATGCATGTAAAATATTCGTACTTAAAGATGAGGATGTACATCTAGTTGAGGGTGAAGTGACAAATATTAAAATTACTTACCCTTATGATTTAAAATTAGCCAATACAATACTTGAGGATATTCATGATTAATATTGTTTACAGATTAAAATCTCCAAAATTCTTTGAAGAGTCCATTGATGAGGTTGAGTTGGATGGAGTAATTGTAAGGCCGACCCACCTTTCTATTTGTCAGGCTGACCAAAGATATTATCAAGGTTCAAGGCCAGCAAATATTTTGGATGAAAAATTGCCTATGGCCATAATTCACGAAGCAATTGGTGAAGTTGTCTTTGACAGTGAAGGAAATTTAAAATCCGGTGATAGGGTTGTTATGATTCCAAACACTCCGTTTGGTGAAGATGTATATTCTCCAAACTATTCATATAACTCTAAATTTAGAGGTAGTGGATTTGATGGTTTTACATCTGATTTGATTAATTTATCTCCAGATAGGGTTGTTAAAATTCCTGATGATTTTAATTTAAATGTATCTGCATTCATAGAGTTGATTTCAGTTGCTTATCAAGGTATTAGTAAGTTTAAACAAATGGCAATAACTCCAAAGGATAAACTGGGTGTTTGGGGAGATGGAAATTTAGGATTCATCACAACATTACTTTTAAAAGACCTGTTTCCAGAATCCAAAGTAATGGTGTTTGGAAAACATCAGGAAAACTTAAATCTATTCTCATTTGCTGATGAAATCTACAGAATTCATGATGTGGACGACGATGTTGTAGTTGACCATGCCTTTGAATGTGTTGGTTCAAGTGCATCCCAATCAGCTATTGAACAGATAATCGATATAATAAATCCTCAAGGAACAATAAACCTGTTTGGCGTAAGTGAATATCCTGTGCCGATAAATACTCGCATGGTTTTAGAAAAAGGCCTGACAATTCAGGGAAATAGCCGTTCTGACAGAGTGGATTTTGTAGGAGTTGTTGAAACTCTCAAACAAAACCCGCAATTATTTGAACACTTGGAGAAATTGATTACCAATGTCTGCGAAATAAATTCTTTAAGTGATTTAAAAGAAGCTTTTGATAAAGATTATATTTCTAAATTTGGTAAAACTATTTTAAAATGGAATATTTAGGTTATAGTATTTTATTCATAATTTTAAAGTATTCCCTTCTATAGAAATTCCTCATTTTCGGATCACATTTAATTGGAAGCATTTCAAGAGCCATTATATCATCTAGACTAAGAGGTTCACCGTTTTCTATTTTTCGTGTAATCATGTTAAAAATTATTTCACAGGGATCTTCTTCAATGCAGGCTAATTTTATTGTAAAATCAGCTTCTGAACATATTCTACATTCTTTTACGCATACATTTAGGTTATTTGGGCATATGATATAAATTGAAATAGGCTTTTGATGTTTTTTGTATAGTGCTTCTGCAAATTCAACGTATTTTACAAGTTCGTTCTCATCAAAATCAGTCGTTTGAAATTCCAAGTCAATAAACTCTCCATCGTCAGTTGTGAAAATATCTCCTCCAGGATAAATATCTTCATCAACTTCCCTTATTTTTTCAGGTGTAAGGCATTTTATTGGTCGTTGGTCATTAAATGTTTTTCGTATAACGTTTGTTCTTAAATCAATATTTTCTTTATTCATAGTTTAGCCTGTATAATTTGTTTTGCATTTTTTATATTTAATTTAATGGTTTATAAATGGTTATGTTCTTTTTTAAAGCAATTTAACATGCTAAAATCAATATTTAGGTTATTATAAAAAGTTTAGGTGGTAGTATTAATTCATAATTGTTTTATACGAAAATATTCGTATTTCCATAGGTTTTTCATGGAAACCAGAAGTTATTATTATCCTTACATGATAATCGTTAATGTTAATAGAAGTTGATAATATATTGAGTAGTGGTGATAGTTTGGACTATGAATCAATAATTTCTGAAAGATTTCCAAATTATGATGTTGAAGTGATTACTCCGGACATTTTTGGAATGGATGATTTGGTTGAATACATTACTGATGATATTGTTGTTTACAAGCCATTTTCTGTTCTGGTGCATCGGCATCTAATCCGATTCATGATGAATGTGGGTCATAAAGGTAAGATCTATTATTTGGATGGCTTTTCAGATGATGATTTGAGGATTGTTCATGGTGGACTTTTGAAATTCACATGGAAAAGAGATGTTAAGATTAATCTGTTCAAGAATGCAAATCCGGATAAGGATATGTTGGGCTTAAAATAGATTTTTAAAGTTGAAAGAATTCATCGCAATATTCGCAATAATAATTGCAGTTACTTTCGCAGCAGTTCTCAAGTATTATTTCATTGTCAAAAGATTCAATTGCCAGTTCATCTGTCGGTTCGCCATGAACTACCTTTTTTAATTCTCTTTTACATTTTGGGCAAGTTGTCATATTGTCTAATTATATTAATAATGAATTTTAAATATTATTGTAGGTGTTAAAATGCTTATTAATGTAGGTGCGGAATTCGGTAAAAATTTAGAAACCAGCGAAATAGCAATTGAATTAGTTGATATTTTAAATAAAATACCTGAAGAAGAGTTTATAATTGATTTTAAAGATGTTATGTATGTTACTATGAATTATGCTATTATGGGTGCTGCCGATGAGGCATGCAATCCTTAATTTCTATTTTTTTTTAAATTAATAGGCAAAATATTAAATTAACTAAAAAAGATATATTGTATTGTTGATAGCCACTAATTTTGAAATGGCTATTATTTTCATATTCATTAATGAATTTTATGCTTTCTTGAAAGGAAGTTTAATTATAACACTCGGCAATTTTTTAGTATTGCTGATGAAATATAAAGGGTGTTTAAGTGAGTGAACAAAAATTAGAAGTATTCAATGTTTTAAATTTTTTAAACAATGGTTATGAACTTGAAGATATTTTAAATGAAGGTCAATTCGGTACCTTTGAATCAGCTGAAACTTGTATTAAGTATTTAGTTGATGAAGGATATCTTAAAGGGGATGTTGGAGAAATTAGCAGTAATGATGGAGCTGATGGAGAAACATTAACTCCTGAAGAAATATCAAAAAAATACACTGTCTCACAATTAAAGGATATTTTGAGGGAAAAAGGTTTAAAAGTTTCCGGTAAAAAACAGGAACTTGTTGAAAGGGTTTTACCTGTTTTAAATGGTGAAGTTGAATCTGAAGAGACAACATTAGGTGATTTTGATAAATCTGCTGATTTGGAATTAACTGAAAAAGCCCATGAGTTTTTAGATGAAAATGACTGGATGGATCTTTACATGTTTGCACTTGTTGCATTCAGATTTGAAGACTATGAAACCTATGTCGCATCATCAACTGAAGGCAAAATAGAAACCGCATTGAATTTCTGTGATGAGATTCTTTCAAGAGCTTTGGTTGCAAATCAATTTTTAGTGTTTATCGATGCGTTATCTGCAAAAGCTCATGTTTATGCATATGATAAGGATTATGATTCATTCCTGGATTATGACTTGCAACGTTATATTATTGGATTAAACCCTATTGTTATGGATTCACAAACTTATGCATCATATGATGTTATAAATGAAGCCAATATCATTAATTTGAAAAATGTAGTTGAAGAATTGAATATTGGCAATTTAAAGAAAAGATTTGATAAAATCTGGAACAAGTGTCATATTAAAAATACTACTGTGCCTAAAAAGGTTTGCTATAAAATTTTACAGAAAGCCATTGGCGGCGCTAACCTTGAAGAGCTCAACTTTGATGTGAAAGAAAAATACTTTAATAAAAAATTTGGAATTTAATATATGAAGTCTAAAGTTGCTGGAATCGTTTTTATTGTAGGCAGTTTGTACTATATTATAGTTGAGGCCATTTCTGCAACTTTTTTCAATTCTTCTTTAATCGATGCATATCTTTTTCATACTATTTCTGAACTTGGAATTCCAAATGCAAATTCACCATTATTCTGGCTGATGAATTCTGCCTTTGTTCTAATTGGTTTAACTTTAATTTTTTCAAGCTTTTACAGTTTTAAAGACTTAATCACTAAAAACAGGATTCCTTTTTACATTTTCACATTGATAACGGGTATAGGGGTCATTATTGTAGGTTTGATTCATGGAGGAAACCCTCTGACTTCGGGTTATCATACATTAGGTGCTGTAATGGCTATTCTGGGCGGAAATCTAATGTTGATTTTAATCTCAAGGTCTATGGGTGAATTTGAATCATACCAAAAGGTCACATTAATATTGGGGATTTTTGGCGTAATTGTGTTTTGGATAATGTTTTTCAATTTGAGAAGTGCCTACATGCCGGTATATGAAAGACTGTCTGTTTACACATTAATTATTTGGAGTTTTGTAAGCGGTGTTTACTTGCTTAAAAACAGGTTCCATCATTAATTATTTTAATTGTTCTCAGTTCGCACATGATTTTAATTAAACACTTTTTTAAAATTATTAAATCATTTGCAGTATGCAATGTTATTCTTCAAGTGCATGTAGATTAAATTAAAAAGATTTAAATACTTTATTAGTTAATTATTTTTAAAGGTGATATTATGGCAAACCTAGATAAAAATGTTGAAGAAGAAATTTTGGCAATTGTCGAAAAATATCAGAAAGAAAATACAAAACTTTTAAACTATCTTATAACTGATGATATGATTACATTTTTTTCACCAGTTGCAAATGGTAGTCAAATAACTGCTGAAGACTTGCAAAAAGTTGCAGATATTTTAAACGGATCATTTGAAGGAATGGAAATTGTAAATCAAGAGTACAGATTCAAATTCAAATACGGATTATAGAGGTTCAAAACCTCTATTTTTTTTAATTATTTTTACCAACAATTTTAATACATGTTTTAAGTAATATAACAATTATGTCAATACAGAAAATCATTGCTATTTTGATATTGTTGATTTTGATAATCGGCATTCCTTTGATAATTTTAACACCACCCAAAGCCCATTATGAAGACACAGTTTTTGAAGCGATTGGCGGTGATGAATTTTTGAATGTCACTCTCAAGCATTGCTTAAAAATTGATGAGAAAAATATTCCGGATGCTTCTTTTCAGACTTCAGCTGGTGAAATAAAATATTTTGATGCGAAAAATATTACTTATGTTGATACTTTTGGAAATAAGGATTATTTCATCGTCTGGAAGACAACGCCCGATAAATATAACTGGGTTAAAAACAATGACATTAACCAATACATTTCCACCTATCTGAGAGGGGATGTTAAAGGTAAATGTTTTGTTGAATATTCCTATGAAGACAAATATGTTTATGGGGTAATGGTAAGTACCGTAACTCATGATTATTCAGAATCAGAGTTGATATATGATATTTTAGGATTAAATCGCAGCGGATTTGATTTGACCTACAGTTCAACACCTCATAGTTATAGTACATACTCTCCAAGTCAGTCCGGCGGATATCATACTGTTGTGCCGGATAGATATACGTTGTCTAGAACAGATCCTGGTGCATATTATGACCATTATGAATATGGTGATAATTACGATATAGATGATTACTTGGAATCTGAAGGGTATGACTAACGTTTCAGATATTCTTGGGTGAGCTTACACTCACTCATACATTTTGTACAGCCAAGTCCTGCCTTGTACTGGTCTATAATGTACTCGCTGCATGTTTTGATATCGATAATGTCTTCCCTATTCAGTCGGTTGTTCCATTTTTGGGGATTGATTGCATCAACAGGACATGCATCCTGACAATTTGTACAATCATCACATTCAGAATCGGTAATGGGATTTCCAAATTCCAAAGGCATGTCTGTTAATATTGCTCCAAGTGCAACTGCAGAACCGTATTCCGGCGTAACGAATAATGCGGAGCGTCCAATCCAACCGAGACCTGATTTTGTGGCTATTGTTTTATAGGGTAAAATGCTTAATAATTTTTCCATATCGCATTCATTGCGTTTCATAGTGAGGGCAAATGCATCATATCCTAGAGTTTTAATATATCTTTCGCCTTTGTGGGCAATTTTTGTTAATTTTCCAATTTCTCTGTGGAATGATTTCCAATATGCTTCATATTCTTCATCTTTAACTAATTGTATGGTTTCTTTTGGAAGTTTTAAAACCAGACTAATTCCATTAGGCAAATCCACGAATTCATTTGCAAGACCATTGACATCTGCAAAGCCAACTTTGCTTGCTCCCGATTCTATCAAGTAATCTTTAAGTTCATTCAGTTCTGACATAATATTTTTTATAGGCAAATGAACATATAATGTTATTGGATTAAATTTTTTACTTAAACACTTATTAATAATTAAATTAAAAATTAAATATAGTGATAACATGAAAGATATTGACGTTTTAATTGAAGCTTTGCCATACATTAAGAAGTTTCATGATAAAAAAATTTTAATTAAATATGGTGGACATGCAATGGTTGATGATGAAGCAAAATCATCCACAGCCCGTGATACTGTATTGCTTAAATATGTTGGAATGAAACCGTTGATTGTTCATGGTGGTGGTCCTGAAATATCCAGATCAATGGATAAATTAGGAAAAGAATCCAAATTCATCAAAGGTTTAAGAGTAACTGATGAAGAAACAATGGAAATTATTGAAATGGTTTTGGTTGGTAAAATCTCAACTGAAATTGTATCAGAGCTAATTAAACATGATGGTGATGCAATTAGTTTATCTGGAAAGGATTCAAGTTTAATATTTGCTCATAAAAAAGAAGCACACACTATTGACGAAGAACTTGTTGATTTGGGTCTTGTAGGTGAAGTTGATCGTGTAAACTCTGATTTGCTTGAAATGTTTTTAGAAAATGATTATATTCCAGTAATTTCTCCTGTTGGTATTGCTGAAGATGGAACAAGTTTAAATTTAAATGCCGATACTGCAGCCGGTGAAGTTGCTAGTGCTGTTGGTGCTGAAAAATTAATTATTTTAACTGATGTTCCAGGTGTTTTAAGAGACCCTTCAGATCCGGATTCATTAATCAATAAGATTCATGTCTCTGAAGTTCCTGATTTAATAGAACAGGGAATTATTTCAGGAGGTATGATTCCAAAAATAGAAACTTGTGTAAAGGCTATTGAAAAAGGTGTCGAATCATGTCATATTATCGATGGCCGTAAAAAACACTCTTTGCTTTTGGAAGTATTTACAACTAATGGCATTGGAACTATGATTTGTAAATAAATCATTCCATTCTTTTTTTTATTTAATTTTTTTTACACTTTAAACATTTTTCTAAGTTCTCTTCTAAGTAATTTCCAGCCGTTTACCCTTGGAAGTTCGTCAAGTGCAAATATTTTTCTTGGAACCTTATATCGTGATAGGCTTTCACGTGCATATTCAATTAATCCTTCCTCGTCAGCTTCATTTTCCCATACAATCGCTGCAACAGGAATTTCTCCTCTATGACAGTCATTGATACTGAAAATAGCTATTTCTTTTACTGCAGGATATTTAATCAATACTTCTTCTACTTCAGTTGGATATATTTTCCATCCGCTCATTACAATCATGTCTTTTTTACGGTCTGTAATGAATAAACGATTGTCTTCATCAAGATATCCAACATCACCTGTTAAAAACCAGCCGTCATCCAAAAAGGAAGCTTTTGTTTTTTCTTCATTTCCCCAATATCCTTTTGCAACTGCAGGTCCTCTGAGTGCAATTTCTCCCTGCTTGTGGCATGGCAACATTATTGAAGGGTCATTTTCGTCGACTATCTTTACTTCCGAAAAGCAAACCGGATGGCCGACACTTTCAAATCTATCTGCTTCCCAGTAATCTTCCGGACGAATGACTGTTCCGGTTCCAATTACAATTGTTTCTGATAATCCATAAGCATTGATGATTGGTATCTGATATGTTTGGTGGAAATCCTTCCATATTTTTTTGTGTAATGGTCCTCCGCCGGAAACGATTTCGCGAACGGTTTTCAGGTGTTTTCGAGCATCCATTGTTGTTAATGTATGTATTACTGGAGGCATTCCAGTCAGAACGGTAACTTTTTCGCTTTCACATAATTCAAGATATTCTTCGATGTTGAACTGTTCCATTAGAATATAATATGCTGCAGCTCTTAATGCTGCAATTGACCATGAAAGACCCACGTGCGCCATGGGATAAATGCCTAAGTAAACATCGTCCTGTTTTAATGTTAATACATCACATTCATTGTGTATTGCTGTAAAATAATTTCCATGAGTTAACATTGCACCTTTTGGTTTTCCTGTTGTACCTGAAGTATATTGCAATTGACATAAATCGTCCCAATCAGTATTTGCTGCAGGCAACAATTCACATTCTTTAAAATTTGAGATATTCTGAGGAATATATGTGTCAATGTCAATAATATTTTTAGCTTCACTGTCTGTAATCAGCAGCTTCGCTTTTGAATCATCGACAATGTATTCCAGTTCTGATGCAGTCATTATTCTGTTTGTGGGGATGGCTATTGCACCGATTCTCCATATTGCAAAAAGTGAAAACAAATATTCTTCTGAATTTTTAAGATAAATTAAAACTCGATCTCCTTTTTTTATATTCAAATCTTTTAATTCACGACCGATTTCTGAAATAATGGATAAAATTTCTCCTGAATTGTATTTTTCGCCGGTTGTCGGATTGTATAATACATTTTTGTCTAAACGTTTTGAATTTGCATCAAGAAATGTGGTAATGTTAAGCATCTATATTAACTCCCTTACAATAGCTTTTGTAACATCCATGGTGCTTGCATCTCCACCTAAATCCGGTGTTCTGATTTTACAATCGGCAATTACTTTTTCAACTGCATTTTTAATGTCATTTGCAGCTTCCCATTCTCCCAAATAATCCAACATCATTGAAGCGGATAAAATCATGGAACATGGGTTTGCAATATTTTTTCCGGCGATGTCCGGTGCTGATCCATGCACTGGTTCAAATAGTCCGTTGTGGTCTCCGATGTTTCCGGATGGTGCTAGTCCCAGTCCTCCTACAAGTCCTGCACTTTCATCGGATATTATGTCTCCAAATAGGTTGCTTGAAACAATGACATCGAAGTTTTGTGGTTGGGTAATTAGATACATTGCGGTTGCATCAACATAGTAGTCTTCAGCGGTTATTTGAGGGTATTGTTTTGCAATTTTGTAGAAACTTTCTTTAAATATTCCATCAGTTTTTTTCAATACATTGCTTTTGTGCACGCAGGTGACCTTATTTTGTCCTCTTTTGATACATAAGTTAAAGGCAGCCTTTGAAATCCTTTCGGATGCTTTTTTGGTGATGTGACGTTCTGCAATCATTTTTTCACAATCTCCATATTCTACTTGGGAGTATAGGCCTTCGGTATTTTCCCTAACTATTACAAAGTCAATATCGTCACGTATGCAATTTACTCCTTTGTAGGATTTGATGGGTCTGATGTTTGCATATACATTAAGCGCTTTTCTTAAATTGATAATTGGGCTTGGCTGACCTGGTGTTGATGTGGATGCTCCAAATAATGCTGCATCGCTTTTATTTGCTGTCTTTATTGTCTCTTCAGGCAATGTTGTTCCTGTCCTGTTGAAACATTCAAAACCGGCTGTTCCATATTCAAAACTAAATTCCAAATCAATTTTATCAAGTAAATATTCGCAGGAATCCATTACTTCGTTCCCAATTCCGTCTCCACCAATTATTGCAATTTTATACATTATTTTACCTTTAACACAATTTTTGTTCGTATATTAATAATATTGGTTTCATTCTATTTAATTGTAGTTTAATAATTTTGTTCGTATACTATCGAAATACTTTTATATCAATAAACTATAATAGTATATTAATTAAATAAATATCAATAATTTTCCTTATTGAATTTAAGAGGGATTAAAATGGAAAGAAGTATCGATGAATTGATTGAATTATTAAACGATAAAGATGACTTTGTTGTTGAAGATGCTGTTGGAGAATTAGAATTAAGGGCTGATGAATCATTAGATCCTTTAATTGATGCTTTGTCTAGTAGAAAAAAACAAATTAGATTAAATGCAGCTACTTTATTAGGTGCAATAAATGACCCTAAAGCTATTCCTGCTTTGATTGAAACTTTACATGATAATAATAAACTTGTTAGAAGAGAAGCATCAACAGCTTTAAGCCGTATGGGTGAACCTGCTGTAGAACCTTTAATTGAAACTTTAAATGATGAAGATTGGAGAGTTAGGGGAGCAGCTGCCTGGGCTTTAGGAAACTTAGATGATGAAAGAGCTATTCCAGCACTTGAAAAATTACTTGATGATGAAAGTGGTTATGTAAAACAAGGTGCACAAAGCGCAATAGCTTCAATAAAAAAATAAGATAATGAAAATATTATCTTAAACTTTTCTTTTTTTTTATTTACTTAATTTGATGGACTTTTCTTTTTTGTAAATATTACTGACAGTGCCAATACTACAATGGAGATAATTGCATAAATTGTCAATTCAAAGCTGTTTGCATTTGAAAACAATTTGAAAATTCCAATTACCCAAAGTCCAAATAATATTGCTGGCGCAATGTATTTGATTATTGCTTTCCATAATCTGCCCACTTTAATGGTTGAGTGTTCGTTTAGGACAGGTATTACATTATCAAGACTATATATCCATCCAAATATTATTGCCTGAATCGGTATCAATAGCAAAACTCCAAACTGATTTACAAATGCATCTATTATTCCGATTAGGTAACTGCTGATTCCTGTAGTTAAAACTACAGATATTATACAGCCAATGATACAAAGTATTGTTGTTGTTTTCCTTCTGGACCAACCTAATTTGCTACATGTTGAGTTTACCATTGGTTCAAATAGTCCTAATGCGGATGTAATTCCTGCAAATAGGATTGCTAAGAATAATAAAGGCGCTAATATGCGGCCAACTACTCCCATAATATTAAAAATCATTGGGAATACGATAAATATTAGTCCTGTTCCTTCAGTAATTAATTGTACCATTGGAGTTCCGTTTGTATATGACATGAATCCTAAAATTGAAAATACTCCAAAGGCAGTGCAAACTTCAAAGGCGGAATTTGAAGCAACAACTAGCAATACATTGTCTGTTAGTTTAGAATTTTCTGGCAGATAACTTGCATAAGTAAGTGCTAAAGCTTCTCCAACACTCAATGAGAAAATAATCTGACCAAATGCAGCCAACCAAATGTTCACATCAAATAATTTGTCCCATGATGGATTTAGCAAAGTATTAATTCCAATATCTACTCCAGGTAAAGTTAAAGCATAAACTATGATGATTCCCATAATGTTGAACAGTAATGGGATAAGAATCTTGGAAGCTTTTCCAATTCCCTTGTCAACATCCTTATTGGATATGAACCATAAAATTGCCCATGTGATTAAAACACCTATTGTTGTAGGTATTAACAGGAAACTCGCATCACTTAAATTTGAACTTCCTCCAACATTATTTACAAAGTATAGTGCAGCATCAGTTCCCCAACTAAATGTAATGCTGCTTAACAGATAGACTAAATCCCAACTTAAAATAACCATATAATAAATAGTCACTATAAATGTAAATAAAACCAAAATCCAAGCTATTATCTCAAATCGGGGTCTAATTGATTTCATTATCTCTGTAAATGATTTTTTAAAGGAAAATCCAATTCCATATTCTAAAATCAAAAAAGGGATTCCCATTAGTGCAATTGCAACAAGGTACGGTATAAAAAATGTTCCTCCACCGTTGGTATATACTACATAACTAAAACGCCAGATATTGCCTAATCCTACAGCAACACCAATCATTGCAAATAGAAACGACAATGTCGAATCCCATTGTGCTTGTTCAGATATAATTGTTATTTTGTTTATATTATTATAAAATATTTTTCATGTCTGTATTTTTTTATAATCTCTATAATGTTATTGGTGATTTCATGCATCATTTTGTTGTTGCTTGCAACATTTAAATAGGGGTTTTCAATATATCTATAATTAGGTGTTAAAATGAGAATAGTTATATTGAAAGGAAGCCCTAATATTGGGGGTTCATCAAATATGCTTGCAAAAAACTTTTCTAAAGGTGCAATCGAAGCGGGTCATGAAGTCATAGAGATTGATTCGGCTCATGCAAACATTTCTCCATGCATTGGTTGTGTTCATTGTGGATATGAGGGGGAATGTGTCTTAAATGATGATATGGATGAAATCCGTAATGTTATTCTTAAATCAGACATGTTGGTATTTGTTACTCCGTTATACTATTATGGGATGTCAGCTCAACTTAAAACTTTAATTGACAGGTTCTGTTCGAGGAATTTTTCAATTCAGAGGAAAAATTTCAAATCAACACTTCTAACTGTAGCGTATAATGCAGATGACTGGACATTTGATGCACTTGAAGCCCATTATGATACCTTAATCAGATATCTTAATTTGGATGATTGTGGAAGGATTTTTGGTTATGGCTGTGGAACTCCTTCAATGACAAAAAGCTCTCGATATCCTAATGATGCCTACAATTTAGGTAAAAGTTTGTAAATGCTTCACTTTAAAACAATGGATTCGTCAATCATTTGAATTAAAATCTTATTTATCGGATTTTTAAATGATAATGGATGTTCTTTTGGATAATCCTTGCTGAATGGAAGCACCTTAAAACTGCTCATGCATCGATCGGTTGACCTAAGTGCAAAATATGCCTTATAATCTCCATCAAAGATATTTATCATCAATCCGACATCATCTGTTCTTCCAGGCGCGCTAATTCCTTCCTCACCATAAACTTTGAATTTTTTCACATTGTCTGATGATATTAAGGCATATTCGATTAGATATTCGTATTCATCTTCTTCAAGGTCGTAATCGTCATATTCAATTACTTCGCTGCATTCATTATCTGGAATATTCAGATTTGAGGCACAATAACCTAGGGAAATGTAGATTCCATCATGGTCAAGCGCTTTTGAAATGATATCAAAATATAGGTTGTCCAATGGTTGTGACTTGTATCTGTCTCCTAAGATTTCAGGAACGGTATGTGTCATTCCACCATCTTCAATTACAGTACAGTAAAAGTGTTCTTCGCCTAAATAACCTGCAGTTGTTGCTTTTTCAATTGTCTTTTTAATGTCAACATTATTTGCATTTTCTATTTTTTCAGCAATTTTTAAGGCTTCAATATCACTTGTCATCATTACCCCTTTCTTTTAAGATCTTTAAGTTTTCTTTTAATATTTTGTAAATGCTTTCTGCTCCAATTATGTCTTCAGAAGGCACATTCCAGTCGGAAGGATGTAATATAAATGGTTTTGATTGGCTTCCGCCAACTCCTCCATGGCTTCCAACCAATTCTTCAAATGCACAGACTTCGTCCTTTTCAGAATCATAAAAGCTATTGACCAAAATGTCCGGACTGTATTTGAAGGAGCTGTTTCTTTTTAAGTGTTGGGCAGCATTGTCTCCAAAATCTTCAAGAGGGTTTTCACCTTCAATTTCACCACTGTCCAAATAATAGATACCATTCTTGCCGATTGCCATATCTCCTTTTTCAGATGATTTGACTATAATGAATCCAATATATTCGTTTTTTATAATTTCTGATATTAATTCAGGAAACAGTTCATTAATTTCTTCGTAAGTTAATCTATGGCTCCATTGGGTCAAATAAATCATTGCAAGATTTCCTGATGCCAGTACAATGACTTCAGATTTGGATAATTCTTTTTTCTCTTCGTCATGACTTCTATTTCTAATGCGGTCAATTTGTTTGGAAAAAGGCACGAATGTTTCGGCATAGTGCTCTTCATTCGAAGACATATTTGCATACATTGTCATGTCCTGCGGAAGCAATGATTTGATAAAGTCTTCAAAAGATTCACCATATCTCTGTTTAAATGTAGCTCCGTTGGTTTGGCCGTGGTCTGATTGAATGACAAATTCATACTCTCTTGGGGAAAATCTGTTTCCATAAATCAGGCGGGCAATCTGCTTGTCCATTCCTTTAAGTGCAAACCATGCATCGTTATCTCTAACGCCTGAATGGTGGGCTATTTCATCGTAACCTAAATATGTGGAATATGCAACATCAATGTCTCCGACCATCATATCTCCAATTAATGTTCCTGTATTAATTTCTCTCATGAATACGTTGGTTCCTGCTCTTACTGGGATATAGGATATTTTTCTTCTGATTCTAGGTTGTATATTTAATATTCTATGTTTGATTTGGGATATTATTTCTAAAATCATTTCTGCAAAGAATAATAAAATTATACGTGCGAAATTGCTTGGATTTGAAAAAATAGAAAACCATGCGCCGTTATATAATTTTTGTAAGTCTGAAATTTTACTGAATGTAAAAATCACGTCATCAGTATCTCCTGAAAATAGATTTGACCTGCTTGCACCATTTTCCGCAAGCAATCCGTCTCCATTTGAAATTCTTTCTTCCAATATTTTGACATTTCTTATTCCTGAACATTGCATTATTTGATTGTCATTTTGTTTTTCAACCCATCTGAATGCAGTAATATCCTCATTGTTTCCATGTAGAATTCCTGCTTGGCTGGCACCGGTTTGTGAGGATAAATCAGTCTCCCACATTCTTAAAGTATATTTTTCACTGTCAATCATTGATTTGACAGTGGGCATGTATCCTTTATCGATTGCTTCGCATAAAACATCATATGCAAGTCCATCGATTTCTATTATAATTATTCCAGGATATTTTTTTATGTCTCCTTTTCTTTTCTTTGTTGCATCCCTTAGAACTGATCTGTAATAGGAGCCATTATCTTCAATTGTTACGAGTGTTGAAAGGATTGTTGTCAATAATGCCATGGCCAATGGTGCTAATATCACTCCCCAACCTGTAATCGATATGTCGAATAGGGGTGCAAAAATTTGAAGCAGAATTCCGTTTAAAACTAGTGTCCCCACTCCAAAAGTCAAAACTAAAAAGGGCATCAATATTCTTGTTAATAGTGGCCAAAATATTGCATTAATAAAACTGATGAATATGACAAACAAGGCTACCTCACCGAATCTGCTTACGTCAACTCCCCATCCAAAAAAACTGATTAGGTATAATCCTATTATGTTTCCGACGAAGATTATTAAACTTCTTTTAAGTGTTATTCGGGGAGGCTTATCATATTCGCT
Organism: uncultured Methanobrevibacter sp.; assembly: GCA_900320955.1. Classification (GTDB taxonomy): domain Archaea; phylum Methanobacteriota; class Methanobacteria; order Methanobacteriales; family Methanobacteriaceae; genus Methanocatella. The sequence continues at coordinate 17,313 of ONUN01000017.1, forward strand.
AATATGTTCCATAGTATTAGTTATATATTTTTTTCTTTAAAAGTATTATTATATTATTTCAAAAATTTCGTTTATTGTATCAACTTTTTTAAATAATTCTTCTTGTTTGTATAGAAATCCTTTTTCGCCCATTTCATCAATCATTTCAAACATTTTATCAAAGAAACCGGCAATGTTGAAAACAATAATTTCTTTATCATGTTGCTTTAGCTTTCTGAGGGTAATGATTTCAAAAAATTCGTCTAGAGTCCCTATTCCTCCGGGTGTTATTATGAATGCATCTGAATTTTCTAGAAATTTATTTTTTCTCTCGTCCATTGAATCGACATAAATGAATTCCTTGCAGTGTTCGCATAACGGTTCAAAATTTCCAATCCACTCTGGAGCTATTCCTATTGTTGTTCCGTTATTGTCTTGAACTCCTTTTGCGCATGCACCCATCATGCCGGTATCTCCTCCACCAAAGACTAAACTGTGTCCATGTTTTGCTATTTCACATCCTAATTCATAAGCGCAATTGGTATATTTTGAGTCTATTTTTCTACTTCCTGATCCATATAAACAAATTCTCATAAAATCATCTCTATAAATGTTGGGGGGGTTTGTTCGGCTAAACACAAATGGCAGATTGCATTAATGTTATCCTTTTGCTTATCTTTAACAGGGCAGAAGAATTCACCATTCCTTTCCTCCACCTTTAAACTTCCTGGAAATTCACTTCCTACAAATCATACACTGATATTCCTGAGGCATACTTTTTAAGAATTTCCATCAATTCTTCTCGGGTAATATTATCATTTTCGGATAATTCATTAAGTTCATCCAAAATGTCCTCAGACTTCATGTGTAAGTTTATTTACATTTTGATAAAAATACTTTAATATTTAAAAATCAAAAATAAATAATTGGTTGATAGTTATGGCTGAAAATTTCGTCGAAATTTCAAAAGAAGATATTGAAAATGTTGAAAATGCATTAAAAGTTAATTCCGATTATAAACTCAAAAATGATAATTTTAATGTTAAATCATTTAAAAAAGGAAAAGAAATTGTATTGATACAATATGTCGCAAATGTGGAAAACGAACTGGTTTTTCAAACTAAAGAGGAAAACGGCAAATATTATATTTCAGATACTTTTGCATTGTTCAAGGACAATATTATTAATGGTAATGTGTCCCGTGATGTTTTCCAATCTGTAAATAAATATTTCCATGATGTCATATCCGATGAAGGCAATGATTTTTCAGAAGAAAAGGAAGAATTGATTAATTTTTTAATGTTAACAGAGGACTATGATGAAAGTCAGCTTCAAAAAGACTTGGACCCTTCAAAGATTCGTGAAGACTATAAAAGAGACCATGACAGAATATACTCCGATGATTCAATGAACAGGGTTGAAAAAAGTTTGGCCTTAAAGGAATTGTTTCACATGTCTATATGTCAGGTTGTTAATGATATTGAGCTATTTTTCACAAGACCTGTTGATTTGACTCCTGAAGAGATAGCTGAGAAAGATAAACAGGAAGCCAAAGCTTTGGAAAATGAAATGCAATTATCCTAAATTTTTCATTTTTCAACATAACAATTTAAGTAATAGTTTTTACATAGTTTGTATTATATGATTGCTATCACTAAAAACGAAGAAGTTGTTCTTAACCAGATTAAGATATTTGCCATTGAATATCCTGATGGAATTCCTGTTGGTGTTTTAAGAAAAGATTTGGGATTTCATGAATATGATTTGGTGGAGATTATAAAGGAACTTGAAGATAAGGATTTGGTTATTTTCAAGGATAATAAGGTTTCTTTATCAGAATATGAAAAGGAAATCAATACTGTCAATTCTAAAAAGGATTTGGAGGAATTGGAATTAAACATAAAAGAAAAAGAATCCTATGAATTGATTCGAAATCTGGTTGATGATAAAAATCTTATCTCCAAATACACTTTGGAAGGACATCTTTTGTATGGTGATTTAAAATTGTCTAATTTTAGAATGTATCATATTATTTTATCTTTGCAGAATAAAGATCTTTTAAAACCCATTACTAAGGATGATGGCGAATATTATCTGTTGGTAGAATAATATTTTTTTAACATAACATATTAATTAAGTAATATTTTTTTTCATTTTAATCATAATCTTTATATAAGTTAATTAATATAAAATCTTATTATATAATTTAATGTTTTGATGTGTTTTGTTATGATGAGAATAAGTATGTCTTTACCTAAAAAATTGTTATCTGATTTTGATGAGGTATTAAAGGAACGGGGATATCAGTCACGTTCAAAAGGAATTCGTGATGCGCTTCAAGATTATATTGTTAGATATCAATGGATGAACTCTATGGAAGGTCAAAGAATTGGTATTGTAACTATCATCTATGACCATCACTATACAGGAGTAATGGAAAACCTTGCAGAAATTCAACACAGCTTTAGAAATGAAATCAACACCAGTATGCACATTCACATGACAGACAAATACTGTATGGAAATTGTAGTCGTTAATGGAGATATTGCTGAAATCCGTGATTTGACTGAAAGAATCATGAGACTTAAAGGTGTTGAACACGTAAAACTTACAAGTACTGCAAACGGTGAAGAATTCAGTGAACCTGGCCACAGTCATGACCATGGCCATCATCACTAGATTTTCATGAAATTCAAAACTACTCCCTATCATTCAGATTTATTAAAGGATACTGATAGGTTAGCTGGTTTTTATAATGCCATAAATGAATATGATGGCAATACTGACCTAGCTTATGACTTGGGATGTGGGAGTGGTATTTTATCTTATTTTTTAAGTTCCCGTTTTGAAGAAATCATATCCTTGGAATTGGAGTTCAAGGCAGCCAGATGCGCTAAAGAAAATCTCTCCCATTTTTCAAACATTAAAGTCATCAATAAAAATGTTATGGAATATGATTTTGAAAAAAAGGCGGATTTAATAGTCTGTGAGATGATGGATACTGCATTAATTGATGAAGAACAGGTTCCAGTTTTAAATTTCGCAAAAAAGTTTTTAAAAGAAGATGGGCAGATTATTCCTAAGGAAATTATCAACATGATTGAACTGGTAAATCTGCAGAGGAATCATGTTCATTGGGATGAGGATGGAGCAAAATATGAAGTGCTGTCCGATGCTAAAGTCTACTCAAAATTTAATTTCATGGATGATATAAATCCAAATTTTGAAAAAGAAATTTCTCTTAAACCTAAAAAGGATGCATTCGTTAACGGATTAAGGATAACCACATTTACAAAGCTTAATGACAATATAGTTTGTGGTCCAACTCCCATGTTAAATCCTCCCTTATTAATTCCACTGGAAAAGCGATTTGTAAAAGGCAATGAATTTATAAAAGTTAAATTAAAATATATTATGGGAAATGGAATTGAAAGTATTCAAACAGAATATCTATAATGATGGTGAAAAAATGTCTTTTGAATCTCAGCTTGAAGATTTTCTCTCAGGTAGTGAAAAATTAATTGTTTTGGGCGTTGGCAATGAACTCAAATGTGATGATGGTGTAGGACCATTCATCATTAAAAGATTAAAGGATGAAAATATTGAGGATGAAAATTTAATGTTTATCAATGCCGAAACCGTTCCTGAAAATTTCACAGGCAAACTCAGAAATGAGAATCCGACTCACATTATCATAGTTGATGCTTGTTTAATGAATGGGAGTCCTGGAGATATGCAAATTGTAGATAAAGATGATTTTTCAAATATAGGCATTTCAACTCATTCCATGTCTTTATCATATTTTGTTAAATATTTGCAAAAAGATAATGATTTTAAAATAATTTTTGTAGGAATAGAACCAGAATCTTTGGATTATGATGAAAATTTAACAGAAGATGTTGAGAAAACTGCTTATGATTTTATTGAGATATTAAAAGGGATTTTATTATGAAATTATTATTTATCGGCTCAAGATTATATGATGACCTTGATTGGTATGTGAGAAGTAAAGAAATTGAAAGTGTACTTACAGAATCTAATGAAGATGCGATTAACTTGGATTTACCTGATCAGGTTTTTATTGTTCCAAGGGGAATGGACGGTCCAAAACAGGTTGCATTGATGCAAAATGTTGATGCAGTCGTTCCATTGATTGGAATAGATCCTCCATTGATTGATGTTGCCCGCATGAAAGAGGAAATTGAAAGCGAGTATAATATACCTGTTATCGCTTCTGATGTTAGGGCTGTGGAGTTGACTTCCAATAAAATCAAAACCAAAGGCTTTTATGAAGAAATTGGCGTAGCCACCCCTCCATATCAGATATTAAATAATCCTGATGAATTGGAAATGGATTTTCCTGTTGTTTTAAAACAGGGTGAAGGACAAGGCGGTAAGGATATTAAAGTTGCCAAATCAATTGAGGATGTTGAGGAATACTTTAAAGAGTTCAATCAGGCATTATGTGAAAAATTCGTCGAAGGGTCTGAAATTTCAATTGAAGTGCTAGGATATGATGGAGAATATGTTGCATTGCCTCCAATTTATAAGGGTGAAACTACTTTGGAAGGAACTCATCCATTAAATAAAGTTAAAACCGGACCTTGTATGGTTGAGGGTTTGGATAATAACTTAGTTCAACATACTGCTTATAAAATAGCTAAAAATTTGGATTCTGATGGAATTTTTGAGATGGATTTCATGTTTTCAAAACAAACCCGTCAGTTATATGCAATTGAAGTTAATACCAGACCTAACGGTACTCGCTATTTGACCACTGCAACCTGCGGCATAAATTCATTGTGTGAATTGGTCAATATGGCTATTGGAGAGTTTTCACTTTCCAAAATTTATGATAAAATGGAATATCATTATTCAACTGAAATTCCAATAGGTAATTATGAAGGTCCTTCACCAAATGAACCTGTAAAATCTTTTGAAGATAATGATTTTGTTGTTCACGGTCCTGAGGGTTATCAAAGGGTAACTGCAAGGGCTGATTCTAAGGAAGGGCTAGAACAGCTAGTTGATAAATTAACATAATCCATGTTATAAGTTATAATTATATACTATTATTAATAGATATTTTATTAATCTAAATTTAGTGTGGTATAATGAATAATACGGATATGTTAATTCTTTTTTTAGTGACATTATGTGCTACAATATTCTTCACATGGTATGTAAAAAGAATATTTCTCCGAGCAAGGATTGCTGATAATCCTATAGTTAGTGAACATAGGCATAAGAGAATATTATCAAAATATTCCAATTTTATTAGTTTCATTCATCATGCTTGCAGGCGGAATTGTGGGTATGGTTGATGATTTAATTGGTCTTAAAGTTAAAGAAATTCAAAAGATTGTTGTCAACACTTCTAATGAGGTTATTGCATTAGGAAGATTGGATGTAGAACCTGGAGAGGAAGTTCGTGTTGCAACCCCAAAGGCAAAAGCTGAAGTTGATGACTTGCTTAAAGAAGGTAAAGTTGAAGTCATAGGTGAAGTTCCTATCAAAACAGAACCTGAAGAACTGGAAAAAATCGTTTGTCAAGTTGTAATTGGAATATTTTTTGCCCTTACTGGTATAGTGACTACTTTAGGTGGTTTTGAATTAGGTTTATGGGCTATTCCAGTAGTTATTATAGCTATTTTAGGTTGTATTAATTCAGTTAATTTAATTGATGGAATGGACGGTTTGGCAGCAGGTATTGTAGGAATCGCATCAATCTTCTGTTGTCTTTACATCTATTTGTTTGGACAGGTATCTTTAATACCTCCATTTTTAATATTGTCCGCTTTATGTTTAGGATTTTTAGTATTCAATAAATATCCTGCATCTATTTTTATGGGTGACACAGGATCATTTGTATTGGGAACAGGTTATGCTGCAGCAGTACTTGTCTGTGACATTCCTTATTTTGGAGTTCTAGCATTGGGCGTTCCAATTTTTTCAGTTATTGTAAGTTTATTACACAGGGCACATATAATCAAATTGCCGGTAGAGCCACTACACCACACATTAAATCATTACGGAATGTCTGAACTAAAGATTATATTTACTTACTGGGGAGTTACATTTTTATTATGTGCAATAGGTATTCTTGCTAAAATGTACCTCTTCTAATTTTTTTTCTTTTAGGTGATAGGATGGAAATTCAAAAATTGACTGAATCCATTGAAGGAAAACTTATTGGAAATGATGAATTCTTTTCCATTGATGGTTTTACAGGTAAATTTACTTTTTTAAATGATGCACATACTGGAGATATAGTTATAAGGCACTGGATTAATGATAAAGGTATTAAAATGGCATTTGATAAAAATATTGCCTGTTTGATTACCCAAAATCCAAAAGATGGTGCTGTCGAAATGGCTCAACGTCTAAATTTCCCGTTGATAATTACTGATAAAATAGAATTGGCAAATGCATATGCGTTATCATACACAATCAATAAATATTCTCCAAATTCAACAAACATTGTAATCACAGGAACTAACGGTAAATCAACTACTTCTCATTTAATTTATCATATTTTAAAGACAGCCGGTTTTAATGTATTTACCAACACTGACAGCGAATCGGAATTCAATACGTTAATAGATCCTATGGTTTCTAAGTTAATTGCAGATGAAGTTACCGAAAATGGCGAATTGGATTATCTTGTCATTGAGGTGTCTGAAGTTCAGGGATGGCTTGGCAAATTGATGGAACATCATGCCGCATTGATGAGCGAAGCAATTAATCCTGATGTAGGTGTTATAACAAATATTGCAATGGACCATATTGGTCTTGTCAATTCAATAGATGATGTTTTTAGGGAAATAACAGCTGTTCCAAAAGCTATTGGTGATGGTGTTTGTGTACTTAATTATGATGATGAACTGGTCATGAAATTGGATGCCGAAAATCCATTCTATACTTCCATGTCTCCATTGGATAAGGAGAATGCTGTTTTTTATGATGATGGAAAAATAATTCATAGTGGTAAAACCATATTGACAAAAGAGGAATTGCCATTTACAGGCAATCACTTCATTCAAAATATTTTATCAGCCATTGCATCATGTATGGCATTGGGCATTAATGAAACTGATATAATTGAAGGTGTCAAATCGTATAAGGCCTTAAATAGGCGTTTTGCCAAATTAAACGATAGTCCATTGATTTATGATGATTTTGCACATAATCCTGATGGAATTAAAGCTACAATTTCTGAAACAGTAAAATTGCTTCCTCCAAATCAGAAGTTATATGTGGTATGTGCCATTAGAGGGTCTAGAGGTGTTGAAATAAATCAATTGAATGTTGAGGCACTTGTAGAGTCTATGGGGGATGACATGGAATTGATTTTATCTTCAAGCAATGATGTAGTTAATGATTTAAATTTTGTTGAAAAAGAAGAGCGGGAAGTATTTTTTAACACATTAAAGCAAAATAATATTGACTTTATTCATTATGACTATTTAGAGGAATGTTTAAGTGAAACCTACAAAAAAGCAGATAAAAAGGACATCATTTTATTAATTGGGGCTCAGGGAATGGATCCTGCAGAATCACTTTTAAAAGATATTGTATAAATTTAAATATAATATTAACTTAATATAATAAATGAATAGTTTTATTCTTATAATAGAATATTCGTATAAAAGAGGATATAAACATGTTTATAAAGATTAGAAGAGACACATTAATAATTCTATTATTGGCATTTATTTTAATCTTTTGTGGTCGTTTAATCACATATGTTGCATTTGCATCTTCTGATGAAGTAAATGATGGTATTGCCATTTCTGGAGTTATCATTAAAGGAAATGATATTGTTCCTGTAGATACTATCAGATCCAATGTAATGCAATCCGGATTGAGGGATGGTAGTGTTATTTATGGTGATGTTTTAAAGACTTCTGTTAGGGAAGTGTCGCTGCAAGATGCTATTCAAACGGCACAAGAGTTTGCAACACAATCAACAGTACCTGGTACTTCTGTAGAACCAATTACTGCTGCAGATGTTCAAGTAGATAAAAACACTGGTGTTGTTACTGTAACTGTTATTGAAGATTTTTCTTCCGTTGATATGGGTAATAAAACACCTCGTAATTCTTCAGTAGGTGGGTAAGTTGAATAAATTTAAGGTATCTATTGTATTTTTAATAATATTTCTGATGACTATGAGTAGCGTTGCAGCTACCTGTAACATTATTGTCATTACAGATCCTACTGGTAAGGATCCAAATGGGGCTGCTGCTGGAAGTATGTCATTTGCAGAAAACATGTTCCAATCAACATTTTTAATGTCTAAGAACAATCATTTTGCAGTACTTTCTGGGGGTACTGGTAGTTCAGATACAAGGTTGGAGTCTGTAATTGAAGCAGTTGCCAGCCTGAATAGTAATGCATCTGCAGCTTCCGCCGCATCTATTGCATCTCAATATAATGGGGCTCGTCTGGTTGCAGGTGGTCCAAGCATAGGTGCTGCAGTAGGCGGTTCCTTTGATGCTTATGTAATTACTGTTGATGATACAAGCAATGACATTAAGGTTACTCCATACAGCAGTGGTGTTGCTACATTGCAGCCAGGTCAAAAAGGAGCTATTATTCACTTGAGAAATACTAATGGAAATCCTTTATACGGTACTGCAGATGAAGTACGTAAAGAAACTGCAATGAATATTGGTAAAATGATCAGAGATGGTTATCCAGCAACCACTATTTTATCAGAGGCTATGGGACAAGTAGCTAATCAATCCGGTGAAAAATACGGTGGTGGTGGAGTAAATCTAGTTTCTGGAATTTCAACTGAAGACATGTTTACTCCTCATGAAATGAACCAGACAGGTTATCCAATGGATCAGGAATACTCCAAGGCTTGTCAAGATTGTGAATGGGCATTGGGATTCCCTGCTGCTGAGGCATATGGTAGATGTCCTGTTTGTGGTGGAGAATTGAAAACAATATATGCATATCAGGCTTTAGGTGAAGCATTGACTGTTAATTCGAATGCAGTTAGTGTTTCTGTTTATGGTAGTGATAAACCTGGTTTAGCAGCAACCACTTCGGAAGTTGTTGAAGCTTCTGTTGCTAAAAATGGTTATGATGCATCTGCAATTGCAGCATCCATTAACAAAGCTATCAATAATGGTCTTATAATGGGTGTTGATCATGTGGAACCTAAGGATTTAAATGTAAAACAAGGTTCTAAAGCAGTTGGTGTTTATTTCAATGCACTTCCTGGAGATAGATCAGCTCCTGCATGGGATTTGCCTATCGACAGCAATATATTGAATATTTTAGGAAGTATTCAAACGGCTGTAGGTATCATCTTGATTTTGCTTGTTGTGTTCAGAAGTAGACTATTGAAATCTTTCCAAAATAGGTGATTCACCTATTATTATTTTTTTATTTATATAGGGATTATTATGGCATTAATTTTAGTTAGAGGGGAGAATAATTCTAAATTACTTAATGCAATTGCGGACATGGAAAGGCATGGTAATTTAACATTGGTTTCAAAGCCTAAGGTTATCGATGCGAGTTTTGCAGATTCATTGGTTGAAAGTATTCTAAACTCTAAACTCAGAACAAAATCAAATGTAGCTACTGCTTTTTTTGTTAGAGAAGACACTACATTAAGTATCATGCAAATAAAAAAAATTCATCCTCCAGCTCATGTTGTAGTTGTAAGTAAAGAATATAGTGGTTATGATGAATTGCAATCATTATTGGAGACCGCTAAATCTTTTCAAGGATATCAGTCTCACAGAGCTGAAAATGAGGGGATGATTGATTATAAAATTAAAGGTAAAGGAAGACATATAAAAAATGAGAAATTGAATAGCTATGTTAAATAGCTATTTTCTTTTAATTTTCATTATATTTCCTAATGTACGTTCACCGGATGAACTGTTTATAAATTGATTCAAATCTACATTATCTACTTTTTCTAGCAATTTAATATTCAATGTTTTTTCTAATTTTTTTGTGAGCTTTACATCAGGAGTCATTTTTCCTGTTTCAATTCTTGTAATGACTGAAACTCTTTCATTAATTTTTCTACCTAAATCTTCTCTTGACCAATCTTTTGCTTCTCTTGCTTTTCTAACTGTAATTTCAAAGTCTTCAATTAATTCTTCAGAAGGTTCATCATTTCTAGAGTAATTTTTGTTTCTAGTTGTGGTTGGCCTTTTTGATTTTTCTTGTTTTCTAAATTTTGGTTTAGGAGGTGCTTTTTGGATTTTTCCAAGTTTTGAACACTCTTTGCATACAACCATAACTGATCCTTCAATCTTTGCTCTAATTGGATTATGTTCTGGTACTTCTTTACCACAAATTTCGCATTCCATACTAATCAGTTTTCCTTATTTAGTTAATTAATATTTTATAATCAATAACTTATAAAATAATTGTTGGCATTAATTCAAATGAATACATTTAAATACTTTAAAGTTACTAATTGTTATTAAAGTAACAATGAAATATAAAATTAATAACTAACTGGAGATGATTCACATGGATAATTTTGATGATTTGGAAAATTCTTCTAAAGAACAATTAATAGAAAAAGTTGAATCTCTACAAGATGAAGTTGATAATTTAAGAGAAGAAAAATCCAAAGCAAAAAGTAACTTAATGTGGAAAGTTAGGAAATTAGAAAAGGATAAAGTCCTAATTGAAAATGAAAAAATTAGATTAGAAAGAGAAACAAAATCTTTACGTTCAGAAGTGGACAGGTTCAGGTCACCTCCACTTGTGTTAGCAACTATTACTGAAGTTTTAGATGATCACAGAATGACTGTTAAAAGCAGTACAGGACCTAGTTTCCTTGTTAATTATTCAAAATTCTTAGATGAAAAATTATTAGTTCCTGGCTCAAGAGTAGCCTTAAATCAACAAACTGGAAGTTTTACCATCAGAAAAAGATGCAAATGTTTCTGGAATGGAAATTGAAACAAAACCTGATATTACCTATGATAAAATCGGTGGTTTGGAAGAGCAAATTGTTGAAGTAAAAGAAACTGTTGAATTGCCTTTAACAGAACCTGAATTATTTGAAAAAGTAGGTATCGAACCTCCTAAAGGTATTTTATTATATGGACCTCCTGGAACTGGTAAAACTTTACTTGCAAAAGCGGTAGCTAATGAAACCAATGCTACTTTTATCAAGATTGTAGCTTCAGAATTTGTTAAAAAATACATTGGTGAAGGTGCAAGACTTGTACGTGAAGTATTCGAATTGGCTAAAGAAAAAGCTCCAGCCATCATATTCATAGATGAACTTGATGCTGTTGCAGCTAAAAGACTTAAAAGTTCCACCAGTGGAGATAGGGAAGTTCAACGTACATTAATGCAATTGCTTGCAGAACTTGATGGTTTTGAATCAAGAGGAGATATTGGAATTATTGGTGCTACCAATAGGCCGGATATCTTGGATCCTGCATTATTACGTCCGGGTCGTTTTGATAGGTTTATTGAAGTTCCGCTTCCAAACATTGATGGAAGAAAAGAAATTCTTAAAATCCATACTAAAAACATGTCATTAGATGAAGAAGCAGACATTGACATTCTTGCTGATTTGACTGACGAGCTTTCAGGTGCTGATTTAAAAGCAGTATGTACTGAAGCAGGTATGTTTGCAATTCGTGATAAACGTGACAAAATTACTGTAGCTGACTTTATGGATGCTATTGATAAGGTAATGAGCAAAACCAAAGAAGACGAATTGTTCAAAACTGAAGCCGGAGTAATGTTCGGTTAATTTTAATAAATATAATAAGCCAATGATGAACCCTATGAGCTCTGATATGTGATGAATGATGGGCGAGCTGAGGCTTATTTTTTCCAATCTTTTTTTTGTAAAACTTTATTTAAAAGAAATTCTAATATTATAAATTATGTTATTTGATAAAAATGATGATGTGAGAAATGAAAGGATTCTCTATCAAACAAAACCTAATATGATTTTTGGCTGTAAAAAAGCTATTTTTGGTATTGTTTTATTGGTTATTGTTTTCATACTCTCTCCGATGGTTATCCAATTCATTGGAAATATGCAGGTTTATTTGATATCTTATGTTAATCTTTCTTTGACCAGGTATACTGCAATTGCATTTTTCATTATCATTCTTTTTATTATACTATTTATTATTTGGCAGCTTATTGGATGGTATTCTAAGGAGTATATTTTAACACAATCCCGAATCATTATCAAATATGGGGTATTGTCCACCAAGAAAAATTACATGCCTTATGCTGCTATCCAGGATATTAATACCTCTCAAAGTGTTTTTGGGAAAATATTTAATGTAGGAAATATTTCCTTATTCAGCGCTTATGATAATAACCAAATGGAATTGTCTTCCATATCTAATCCTTCCGAAGTGGAGGATATTATCTTTTCCAATATGGTTAATCATAGAACTTATGGCGAACAGAATTCATATTCTCCTAATGATATGTCCTATGGAAGGAATTTCCAAACTAATGACAATTATCTTGAAAGAAATGATTATTATGATGAATTTGAACCAATTACTCCAATTGGTCATGAAAAGGACAGATATCAAAGAAGGGATTATGAGTATTATCCTGATGATTTCACTCAGGCTGAAAATAACCGTAAAAAATATGAATATGAGCCTTACAATGATAAGTTTTATGATGTTGAAGATAGGTCATTCGAACCTAGATATGAAGAACCTTTAAATCAGAAGAGTGATGATTTCTATCGTAGGAATGATGGGGCATATGAACCTAGATATGAAGAACCTTTAAATCAGAAGAGTGATGATTTCTATCGTAGGAATGATGGGGCATATGAACATGATACCATTAGATATGAAGGACATTCCACTCAGTATGATGATTATGGTAATGATAGGGGTGAATATGAATCAGGTTCCATCAGATATGAAGAACCTTCAAATCAATATCCTGATAGAAGTTATTATGATGAAGTAAGGGAAGATTATTCTTATCGTGATGGAGATTACTATCAAAATAATGATGCTGAAGTTTATTATAATGATGAAGCCAATAATAATGTTCAAGATAAATCAGTAGATGTAGATGAGTCTAGTGAAAAAGTTATTAGAAGGCACTTTGATAAATTTAAAAAATAATATTTTAATTTTTTTTTAAAAATTTTCTTTTTGGTGAATTTAATGGAATTATTATGTATTCAATCTCAGGAACATCCGGAACTGCCTAAAGCTGAATTGAAAGCGGTCATGGATTGTGAAAATATTGATGCTGATCTTTGTGTTATCACAGACGGATTGGTGATTTTAAAAGATATTTCAAGTGATAACTGTGAGGAGTATTACGAAATCCTTACACGAAGGTTAGGTTATACTCACGAAGTTCACGAAATCATTTTAACATCTTCAATCGATACATTAAATGAGGATGTTTCATCAGTGGATTGGTCAGATTATATTGATGAAACATTTGCGGTGCGTGTTAAAAGATTCCACTCAGAGATTGATACTGTAGCCACTGAAAGAAAAGTGGGATCATTGATTTTGGAAAATTGCGATGGTATAAAGGTAAATCTTAAAAAACCTAACTCATTAATAAGAATTGTCGCATTCAATGATACAGTTTATGTGGCTATTGAAAAAATCAAATTAAATAAGAAACATTTTGAAAATAGCAAACCTCATAAAAGACCCTTCTTTTATCCGGGTTCCATGAGTCCGAAATTAGCAAGATGTATGGTAAATCTATCAAGGGTTACTGAAGGAGATTTGGTTCTTGATCCTTTTTGCGGAACCGGTGGAATATTGATTGAAGCTGGAATAATTGGTTGTAAAGTAGTAGGGTCTGATATTTATTGGAAAATGAAAAACGGTGCTGCTATTAATCTGGAACATTTTGGCATTACTGAATATAGAACATTCAATCTGGATGTTCGTGAACTTAAAATGTATGAAAAAGTGGCTGCTGTTGTTACTGATCCGCCATATGGAATTTCCACCACTACCGGAGATATGGATGGCGATGATATTTTCAAGGAATTTTTCAAAGCAATATATGATAATATGAAAGACGATGCTTATCTTTGCATGGCAAGTCCTCATTATGTTGACTTAAAACCTATTGCTGATGAAATTGGATTTGAAATTGTTGAACAATATGGAATTAAAATGCATAGAAGTTTAACAAGAATTATTTCTGTTATCTGCAAAAAATTTGATTAATATATAAACAAATAGTTACATTTATATATGAGAACATGAATCACGTGTTATGTTCTCCACTAAACTTAACTATTCTTTTTTTATTTTATTATTTCTTTGAATTAATTTTTTTATTTCATTTTTCAAGGGTTTTAAAAATTTTATTTTCAATAATTTATTTAAACTTATTTTTTAAATAAATACTTTTAAATAATAATTGTTTTTACTATTAGGATTTTAAAAATTAATATTTAAATTTTTTAACATTTTTTGCAATAATTTTTAATTGATTTTGTTAATAAAATTTCTCTGTCTATTAGATGTGCTATGTGTTTTATGGCGATGACCTAAGTTACATTGTATGGAACAATTTTAACTATGATGGTTGCTTTCCGCATGTAGCTATACATTTGTGAGTACTTGAATTTTCTCAAGTATGATGTTGGTTTTGTAGTATGTGGTGAATTAGTTACA
>ONUN01000091.1 GCA_900320955.1 uncultured Methanobrevibacter sp.
TACAATGTTGTCTTACCTGCTGGCGACTATAACGTTGAAGTAACATACATGGGTGATTCCAGATACAATGCAAACAGAACCTCCAGAGCTTTCACAGTAACCGATCACATTAAAAAGAACACTACATTGACTCTTGACATAAGATTTGATGAATACAATGTTACTGTTATAGCTGAAGTTGATTCCAACGCTACCGGATTTGTCGAATTCAAATTAAACGGCAATGCCATCATATCAAAAGTAGATGAAGGAAAAGCAATCATGGACACCCTATTGTTCCCAGGCGAATACACAGTCTATGCAACCTACCTTGGAGACCATGACTTCAACGCAAACACAAGCGAAAGCACATTCACCGTTGAAGAAATCCCACTCAAGAACACAACAATCAACGCAAACATAACAATCAACGAAGAGGACATAACAATAACCGTGAACGTGAATCCGAATGCTACAGGATTCGTACAATACAACATAACCGGTGAAGAAAACCACATATTATTTATGAACGTGACTGACGGACAATCAATTATAGAATACGTATTGACCCCTGGTGACTACACAGTCGAAATAACATACCTAGGAGATGCCAACTACAACAAAAACGCAACCACCGAAACATTCACTATAGTAGGACACATCAAAAAGGATACTGCAATCTCATCAACAGCAACAGTCAAAAACGGTACAGTAACAATCACAACAAACGTCGATTCCAATGCTACCGGATACGTTACACTTGAAATTTTAGGCCAAACATTCATCGTGCCTGTGGATAACGGAAGCGCTGTTTTCACATATGACTTCAACCTAGGAACCTACAGTACAAACGTAGCATACCTAGGAGACTATAACTTCAACAGCGCAACAACAACCACCGCATTCACAGTCACCAATCAATCCAGTGAATTGAAAAACACTACTGTTAATGTAGAAGTTGAAACATTCGGAACTGACGTGATAATAACCGCTACTGTTGACAGCCTTGCAAGCGGCCTTGTCGAATTCAACATTGACGGCAAAGCAGTATACCTAGCTGTAAATAACGGGAAAGCAGCATACAATGTTATTTTGCCTACTGGAAACTATAATGTTACTGTAACTTATCTTGGCGATTCCAGATTCAATTCCAACTCAACTTCAAAAGAGTTCACAGTCATAGGCCCTACCAAGAAAAACACAACAATGTCTGCTGAAGTGAGTGTAAAAGATTTAAATGTTGTTGTCACTGTAACTCTTGACAATGATGCTGCTGGATTTGTAGAGTTTATAATGAATGAAGAAATAGTCTATTTACCTGTCCAAGACGGAAAAGTGGTTTTAAATACTACTTTCAAACCGGGAGAATATATTATTATTGCCAATTATCTTGGAGATGATGACTTTAACCAAAACAGTACCCTAGTTGAATTAACTGTCAATAAAGTTGAAACACAAGTCATAACCGCAAAGGTCAGTACTGTCTATGGAACCAGCGGAACCCTATCCCTTACCTTAACTGACGTCAACGGTAATCTGTTGATTGGTAAAAATGTGACTATTAATTTCAACAATAAAGTGTACACCAGAACAGTTAATTCCTACGGAAAAGCATCACTTACTATTGGAAAGACTTTAGTTCCTAAAACATACACAGCAACAATAACATTTGCAGGCGATGACATATATCTTACATCAAATAACACCGCAAAAGTGGTTGTATCCAAGGCAACTCCAAAGATAACCGCTAAAGCACAAACATACAAGGTAAGTGTCAAAACCAAAAAATATTCCGTAACTTTGAAAGGAAATGATAACAAAGCATTGGCAAATGTTAAGCTAAGCATAAAAGTTAACGGTAAAACATATTCTGCAAAAACCAACAGTAAAGGTACAGCAACCTTTAAAATTACCGGATTAACTAAAAAAGCTAAGTATATTGGACTAATTACCTACGCAGGCAACAAATACTACAAGAATTTAAGTAAAAAAGTTCAAATAACCGTTAAATAAGTGAATTGAATTTCACTTATTTTTTCTATTTTTTCAAACCCAAACATTTGAATCATATCACATGGAGAAAAAATGTGGATCTAAAAAAACAATATCAAATTAATGAATAAACAATTAATTAAAATAACAATTATACATACAAGTGTTAGTTTAATTATTCAAAAATAAATAGAAAATAGCTATCAAAGATATGGAGAAAATAACTTCAATAGCTATGTAGACAGTGAAAGAAACCTATATAATATTTCATATAAATTTCGTTTTTTTGTTAATTAATTCTATATCGATGGAGAAAATAATAACTAAAAATTGTTATGCCATCAATTAATAGTTATCGGCTAATGATGAATTTTATCAACATAGAAATAATTAATTCGAAAAATAATCAAATATTCTCTATTCGACTATCTTTCTAACATTAGTAACGCATTACCAATCTTAGAAAGACAATTAGAAGAGAAGAATAGTTATTATAAAAATAACTATTCCACTAATGGCTAGATATTAGCTATACTCGATGATTATAATTCTAATGGACCGAGTTTGGTTAAAGTATTATGAAACTCTTCCATTGTTTTTTGGAATTTTTCACCTTCAGATGCTGAAATCCATTCATGGCGGAATCTTTCTTTTTCAATTCCGAATTCCTCCAAAATGTCTTCAACTATTTTTGATCTTCTGGACCATTTGTAGTTACCAGCATCATAGTGGCAATCCCCAATATGACATCCTCCTACAAATACTCCGTCTGCACCATCCTGAAATGCTTTGAAAATCATTGAAGGGTTAATTCTTCCAGAACACATTACACGAATAATTCTGATGTTTGGTGAGTATTGCATACGTGCAGTTCCTGCTGTATCAGCACCACCATAACAACACCAGTTACATAATAAACCTACGATTTTTAAATCATCTGCCATCAAACCACCTCTTATAATTCTGTTTTTTCTGGACTGTATAATGGAGGTTTAATATCATCAGAAACTCCAGCTACATAACCAGTTCTATTAAAGTATTTTTTCTGCAATTTGTCAAAGATTAATGAAACAGGAATGTCCATCGGACATACGTCGTCACATTGTCCGCAATCCACACAACTGAAACTCATGTGTGACAATCTTACTCCCTGGAATGCAATTGGTGTTGGTGGAATGTTCTGTTCATCCTTGAAATATGGCTTGTTTAGTTCACAGTTTTCAAAGCACCAGCAGATTGGACAAACATCACGACATGCATAACAACTGATACAACGGCTCCATTCATCCATTTCGCTCACTGTAGGATAGGTTGCATCTTGAACCTTTTTGGCCATCTTAATCATGATGCCTTCAACTTTTTCCCTTCCGTCAATGGCTCCCTGAGCCGGATTTTTAGTTTCAAGAATTCCTGCTTTTTTAGCGCCATCTATTAATTCCTGACCTTTTTCATCGTTGATTTCAATGAATGTCCAGCCATCTTCTGCTCCCCAGTTTCCACAAGCAATGTTTGCTTTTCTTGGGATTTTAACATCACACCTTTGACAGTTGTTACGACGACCGTATCCTTCCTCTTCGAGGTCGTGGATTTTTACCGCTTCTTCGGAACCGTCTGCAAGTTCAATGATGAATTTACCTTTGTCAATCTCTTCGCTTACAACATCATCCGGGTCAGCCTCATAGAAGAGGTCGATCATTTTTCTACCAGATACAGGAGATACTGTTCCTCCACAATTTAAACCTATCAGATAAATATTGTCCCTATTGATTTTGTGTCGGATTATCAGTTCTTCTACAGCTCTCATATCACATGGTTTGACGGTGATTGCTACTTTTTTGTCAAATAGATATTTTTGAACAAGATCTCCAATCATTGTTGGAGCACAGTGATATGACCCTGCAGCACTTAATAAATCATCAGATTCTGTGATGAATGTTGGAGTTGCATCATATACGTCATTTTGAGGGCTTAAGGCTAAAACGCCATCAACTATTTCTTCATCAAGCAAATATTTTAGAATGCTTGTTACAGCTCCCCCACATTCACCTGCCTTGTGAATATCATCATTTTGGGATTTTGCTAAAACATAACTCATTTAAATCACTATCCATTTAATTTTTCGATTATCTCAATTTCGCTTAATGCGTCTGATTCGACTGCTGCAGTGAAAGTTTGGGTTTCACCCATAGCATTTACAAATGATCCTTCTTTTTCAAGCCATGTTTTAGTAGGAATGACAATGTCTGAAATTTCAGTTGTCTTGTTTGAACATGGAGCGAAACTGATAATCTTTGATATTTTTGAAAAATCATATTCCAATTCATCAGCAATGTCGTCATTGAATACCAATAGGACTTTAGTATTGTCTAATAATTCCAACATTTCATCTAATGATTTAGGTTCAATGATGCCTAAAGTACCTTTAGAATTTGATTTGCTGAATACTGGCAAGCATTTACAGTTTAATGCTTCAATTTTATCCAAATCATCCTGTGAATCGACATAATTAAATACGATTACTGAATCGTCATCAATATTTCCTTTGACGTTTTCTAAAAATTCTTCAACTGTGGAATTTGATGTCTCATCGGCAATATTGAATGTGACTGACTCTTCAGCTTTTCCCAATGCGTAGATTTCTGCACCGTTTTGTTTTGCATGGACGATTCTTCTTCCAATCAGCGGATTTTCATATAACAAATCACCGATTACAAAGACTTTGCTTGCACCTGCAACTTCATCATATGAAGCAACATCAGCGAAATCCTTCAAATTATCGGCATAAAAAGCAAGATTAAAATTTTTGGATTCTCCAAATTCCTTTATAGCCTCAATTTCTTCCATATCATTATTACCGGAACAGATTATGGTTATATTGGAACTGTCAGCAGAGCCCAATTCCTTAGATACTTCCTCGATTGCTTTTTCAATATCTGTTTCTGATTTTGATACGATTGCCTTATCAAATTTGTTTTGATAGCATTCAATTGAGTTTCTTCCATTCAAACAATTTTTTCCAGCGTTTACCGGATGCCTTTTATAGGGGAAGGTTCCCACAATTTCTCCATTGTTTATAATAACATTAAGTCCACATCCAACACTACATGAAGGACATAATGTGTGCTTAATCTCCAACATATATACATCTCCAAATTAGTTATAGAGAGCATTGTAATGGTTTTCACTGCCTAAATCCGGATATTCATTCTTTGATATAATATGAATAGATTCACGTGTTATAGAAATCATATCCATTAGAACATTACATGCATGATAAAAGATTACCTGAGAACATTCATCCTGAATGAATTCCTCAAATAAATCCAATTTTAAAATCCCCTCAACTTTAAAATTCAAGTTAAAATTTTCACATGACTTTAGGACTATGTTGAAATTTATCCTGTCCTGATCAGCATTGGTATATTCGACATACCAATCGATATCCAAATTTAAGTCTGAATTTCTGGGATTTATGTCATCTCTAATCAATCCAATTTTCTGCATATAAATTTCCATAATACTCTCCAACCTAGTTAATAACAATTATAAAATTAGAAATCTAATAATATAATCTAAATTTTCATAGTAGTAATAAACATATAAATGTTATTAAAGTATTAAACAAAATCAGATAATTGCAAATTAAATTATTTAAGATTATATTAATTTTTTATAAATAAGTATTACATTTTTAAAAAAATATAAAACCCAATAAATAATGTTTAAATTAAAAATAGAGAAATTTAATCTATTAAAAATACAAAAATCAAATAATCATATAAGTTCAAGATAAAATATCACATTAAAACATGAATTTAGAAATATAAAAATTTTAAAAATCAAATCATATAGTAATACTTTTTTAAAAATTATTACTACTTCAAAACATAAAAAATTACTAAAAAGTAATAAAGATATCCTCAGATGCCATCACATCAATTCACTTTAAAAAGACTCCAGCGCCTGAATAATTGTTTATGATTATTTCTTATATATACTTAAGGATTGCGATCAAAAAATATTCATACATAGCGATTAAACACATCACAAAGCATTACAAAAAAAGTTAAAGATAGAGAAGTAAATAGCCTCCTACAACTATTTACTTTGGTGTATGTTGAACTACCTCGACCTGTGAAGGTCAAGGATTCTTACTTCACGGGCTGATACTCTCCCACGAGAGTAGAATTACCGTGCTATCTCCCCTGCTCCAGAGGTTCATTGTTTCATTGATTAAATCTGTTACTCCTTGTTTTAGAATATTTTTAGCCGCATTGATGTCCCTATCATGTATTTTTTGGCATTGTGGGCATTTCCATTCTGTTTCATATTTTAAGTCTTTGTTGTAGTATCCGCAGTTGCTGCATGTTTTGCTTGATGGGTACCATCTGCTGATTTGTCTGAATGTTTTTCCGTATATTTCGGCTTTGTATTTGATCATTTCGACAAATTTTTTCCATGTGATTTTTTGTAATTTTGGGCTGTATCGAGGGTTTTGAAACATTCCTTTTATGTTTAGATCTTCGAGTATGATTATGTCGTATTTTTTAACGATTTTTGTGGTTATTTTGTGGTAGTAGTCATTGATTTTGTTCTTTTTTTTGTCTACCCATTTCCAGTAGGTTTTTAGTGTGTCTTTGTAGCGGTTGCTGTTGTATTCTTTTTTAGATAGTCTTTTTTGGTATTTTTTGATCATGCTTTCCTCGTAGTTAACGTCTAAATTGGCTATTTTTAGTCCATTGTCGAGTGTTGCTAATGTTCTCATACCTAAATCGATTCCAACGAATTCATGTGTTTTAGGAAAGTCGGAAATTTCACTTTCAATGTTAAATACGGCATAATATTTTCCATTTTCTATTTTAATTGTCACACTATTGATTTTGACGTTTTTTAATTTTTCACGATATTTTTTACTTGTCCTGTAATATATCTCTCCTAATTTTGGTAAAATAATTGTATGAGGTTTGATTTTTATATTGCTATTGTTTTGTATTCTGAATGCTTTTTTATCATTTTTTTTAGATTTGAATTTAGGGTAATCACATTCACCGCTGAAAAAGTCATTATAAGCATTGATAAGATCTCTATAAACTTGTTGCAGGCTTGATGATTCGCTTAAGTATAAAAAAGCATGTTCCTTTT
The DNA here is from genome assembly GCA_900320955.1 of uncultured Methanobrevibacter sp. Classification (GTDB taxonomy): domain Archaea; phylum Methanobacteriota; class Methanobacteria; order Methanobacteriales; family Methanobacteriaceae; genus Methanocatella. The sequence continues at coordinate 7,114 of ONUN01000091.1, forward strand.
TGAGCATATTTAGCATGGTGTTAAAAGTGGTCATATTGCACTTTAACTTACTGTAACCATGGATTTTGAATAATTTATAGGTTTCTTGAAAGCATTCTAAGAGTTTATTCCATGTAAACCTAGAATTACCTATATTCTGATTAATTTTAATCATCATATCTTCTTCAGGATACAATCTAACCTTCAAACCTTGATTAACACATTTCATAAAAAACACTTAAAACTCAATAAAGACAATCTTAATCTTATATAAACTAATAAAAAATATATAAAGAAATAGAGAGAGCATTTGAAAACTAATATCTTCAGATGCATTTTTGTGAAATTCATCCCCAACCTTAAAGAGAGTATTCTTTCAACATAAGATAAAGTTTACTAAAGTAATACTATAGGATTACCTCAAACAGATTAAATTTTAAATAAAACTAAAAAACAATGAATTTAAATGATATTTATAACTAATAAAAACAAATAATCAGATAAAAATAATTAAAAAAAATATTCATATCCTGTTAAAGCATTGCAAAAAAAAGTTAAAGATAGAGTAGTAAATAGCCTCCTACAACTATTTACTAAATTGGCGTATGATAAATTTCAAAATTGAGGTTTATCACATAATTATCATGAGCATGATAATCTAATCTATAATCACTAGTAATACCATATATAAAGTTTATGAAAGTAATACTTTAGGATTTACCTTAAACAGATTAAATTTTAAATAGATATAAAAAACAATGAATTTAAATTATATTTATAACTAATAAAAACAAATAATCAGATAAAAATAAAATTAAACGATTATAAAAGGTCATTTATAATTTAAAAGAAATATAGCATAAGCAACTAAAATTCAAATAGTTAAAAAAATAAATTAAATAAAATCCAATAAATCAAAAATTAAACAATTTAAACACCCCAAATACATAAAATAAACTGATATAATCATATAATTTAAAGATAAAGTGATTTAATATCCGATTTTGGATAAAAATAATAAAAGCATATCAAATATATTCAATGTTAATCTGCTTTAAAAAGTAAAATAATCCAAATCAATTGGCCGTTAACATTTAACTTGAAATAACACTCCAATCTATTGAAAATAAACTCAATAGACACAACATGAATAAAACAAACAAAAAGTTAAGTTGGTAATACTTTTTTTAAAAATAATACTACTAAAATTAATAAATAATAAAAAATAATTATTACAAAAAATAATGAAAATAGAAGAAAATGCCAAAATGAGCTAAACAATAGTTAAAGCGTTTGGCACTTTTTTGAGAACGTT
>ONUN01000161.1 GCA_900320955.1 uncultured Methanobrevibacter sp.
CTGAATCAGCTAAAGTCATGATAACACCCTAATTTTTAATTGAAATAATAACTTTTTCTCCTTCAATATCCCATTCTTTTGTAAAATCATCAGAATCAGCACCGCATTGCTCAGTATCAGAAATAATTAAGCTTTTAGCCCTGATTTCGTGAGAAATAAATTCAGATTGCGGCACTATTAAATCTTTAAATTCTTCAGATGTTTCAACAGCCACATTAATGTTTGCTTCAACATCAAGGTCCAATTCTTTTCTCATATCCTGAACCCTTCTTATAAGTTCACGGGCCATTGCTTCCTGTTTGATTTCTGGAGTGATATTTGTGTTTACAAATACATTTCCTCCATCAAATTCAGAAGAAACGAAATCATCTGGAAGTTCTGAATCGAATAATACCTCTTCGGAGGACAATTCAATTCCTTCAATAGTAACACTGCCATTTGCATCTAAATCTGCTTTGATTTGATTACCGTCAGCTGTCTTTAAACCTTTAACGACTTTTCCCATGTCACCTTTAAGTTTAGGACCTAAAATCTTAAGGTTTGGTTTTGCATTAAATGATAATTTTTCAAACTCGCTAGCGCATAAAACATCTTTTGTATTGGACTGGTCTTTAATAATGTCTTTCAACTCTTCGATAGCATTTAAAACATCCTCATCCTGAGATACGACAGTAATATCGGATACCGGCCATCTGAGTTTATATTGTGCCATATCACGTGCTTTGATGGATGCTTCGATTACTTCACGTACAACATCCATTTTAGCTTCAAGTTCCTCATCTACTGAATTGTCGTCATATTCCCAGTCGAGCATATGAATGCTTTCGGGAGCTTCAGGATTTACTCCTTTTACAAGGTTTTCATAGATTTCCTCACATACATGCGGTGCTATTGGACACAATACCTGAATTAATTTGACAAGAGCGGTGTATAAACTGTAATATGCACCTAACTTATCCGGATCGTCACTTTCAACCCATGTTCTTCCACGAATGAGCCTTACATACCAGCGGCTTAAATCTTCAAGTATGAAATTATTGATTTTTCTTGTTGCCTTATGGAAGAATAGGTTATCAAGATCCTGAGCCACTTCTTTTACAAGAGTATTTGCCTTTGAGATAATCCATTTATCTTCTGATCTTAAAATCATGTTGTCTTCTGTTAATCCAATCGGATTGAAGCTATCCAGTGACATGTAAGTTGTTGAAAATACATAAACGTTCCATAAGATGTTAAACATTTTGTTGATGTTTAGAATTTCTTCCCATACGAATTTCAAGTCATCCCATGGTTTTGAAGCCCATAATAAATAGAATCTTAAAACATCCGCACCATACTTTTCTATTACTTCTTCAGGAGATACGACATTTCCCAATGACTTGGACATTTTGTTTCCATTTTCATCCAATACAAATCCGTGCATCAATACTTTTTGGTATGGAGTTTTACCCATTGAAATTACACCAGTTCCCAATTGTGAGTAGAACCATCCTCTTGTTTGGTCGTGACCTTCTGTAATAAAGTCATATGGGAACCAGTCTTCGAATTTTTCTTTTTCTTCAGGATAGTATAGGGATGCCCATCCCGCTACACCGGAGTCAATCCATACGTCCAGCACATCAGGGATTCTTTTGATAGCTTTTCCACAGCCGTCACATTTTACTTCAACTTCATCGACATATGGCCTGTGGATAAGGTCTGCATCACTTACATTGATTTCATTTAATGATTCGGATTTTAACTCATCAAGAGAACCTATAACCTTAAGTTCTCCACAATCCGGACATTCCCATATAGGAATTGGAATACCCCAGTATCTTTGTCTTGAAATTGTCCAGTCACGGGCATTGTCTACCCAATCATGGAACCTTCCTTCTCCAGCCCATTTAGGTACCCATTCGACTTTTGCAATTTCATCCAACATTTTTTGTTTTATTTCTGTTACTTTCAAGAACCATTGTTTTGTAGCACGATAAATGATAGGGGTTTTACATCTCCAGCATACCCCGTATCTGTGTTCAATAGTTTCAACACGATACATCAGGTTTTTATCCTGTAAATCTTCAATAATTTGCTGGTTTTCCTCTTTTGTGAATTTGGTTGCATATTTTCCTGCATCCTCTGTGAAGCATCCGTCTTCACCAACTGGGCAGAAAATTGGAAGTCCGTTTGCTTGACCTACTTCAAAATCGTCCGGACCGTGTCCTGGTGCTGTGTGAACCAAACCGGTACCTTCACCAAGTTCTACATGGTCTCCAGGCAGGATAGTATGTACCTTTTCTATTTGTGAGTCAAATTCCATTTGTTTTGGAATTTCATCAGCCAAAATATAATCATAAGTCATGCCAATTAAATCCTGACCTTTGACTGTTTTGATGATTTCATACATTACTTCTTTCTCTTCGATGATTTGGTCTTCCTCATCCTCATTTTCAGCAGGTATTTTGGTTCTGTGGATTTTAATGCGTTTTCCCAAAACATCTTCCATCAGGTTTTCGGCTAAAATGTAGGTTTCGCCGTCTTTTGAAACATAAACATAATCAAATTCAGGATTTGCACAGATTGCAAGGTTTGCAGGAAGTGTCCATGGAGTAGTTGTCCAAACTAAAAAATAGGTATCCTTTTCACCGGTTACAGGGAATTTAATATAGATTGATGGGTCAACTTTTTCTTCATATTCAATTTCTGCTGCAGCAAGTGCTGTTCCACAGTGAGGACACCAGCTGATAACCCTTTGATCGTTTACAAGTAAATTCTGTTCGTTTGCTCTTTTAAGTGTCCACCATGAAGATTCCATATATTTAGGATCAAGTGTCATGTATGGGTCGTCCCAATCCATCCAGACACCTAACTGGTCGAATTGCTGTTCCATTGCCACCTTGTTTTCAAGAGCAAATTCCCTACATTTGTCGACGAATTTATCTATGCCTATTTCTTCAATTTCCTGCTTTGATTGAATATCCATCAGGTGCTCCACTTTATTTTCAATTGGAAGACCGTGCATATCCCATCCAGCCTGACGTCTTAAGCTGAATCCGTTCATAGATTTGTATCTAAGGTATGAATCCTTAATAACCTTGTTCCAGGCTGTACCTAAATGTATTTTACCGCTACAATATGGAGGTCCATCCAAAAATGAATATCTAGGACCTTTCTCTCTAAGTTCATTGACTTTTTTGAAAGTTTCTTCCTGTTTCCAGAATTTTTGAACTTTCTTTTCTATTTTATCGTGATCGTATGATTTATCTGCCTCT
>ONUN01000042.1 GCA_900320955.1 uncultured Methanobrevibacter sp.
CAAGATTTTACGTTCAACCTGTAACAGTTGCGGTCGTGTTCTATTACCTGAAAACGTTCTTGAAGAATACACCAAAAAAATTACTGAAGCAATGGAAAACAAGGAAAGCATTTCAGAAATTTTGAAAAAACTACAAAACGAAACCAAAAAAGTCGAAATGTCTGATGCTAAACAGAATGACATTATTGATAAAATCATGAAAGAAGTCTATCCTGAAGGAGAAGACAACTACGATGATGCTGATAGGGAAGACATATTATTGAACATCTTGGACGAGCTTTATGCAGAAGCTTATATGGAAAGGGATGAAACTGAGGAAAAACCTCAGTTCAAATACATTGACCCAAAACAGCTCTGTCCACACTGTAAGAAAAACCAATCCCTAGCTGATATTGAAGCAAGCTATGAAATGATTGAAGCTAAAAACGCTGATGACTTACACAAACTTCATGACAAGATAATTGAAGATGTCGAAGAGGACTATTGGATAAAAATTGCCAAAATCGACAAAAAAATCGAAATGCTTCATAAAAGATACGAAGACACTGAAGATTATATTGCTGAGTTAGAAGAGGAAAAAACTGATATTCTTGCTGAAGCTGAAGAAAAAACTGAAGATAAAGTTCAAAAAGAATTCAAAAGACGTCTAAGAGATTTCGTCAAACAATACTTACAAGAATTAATCCAAGAACCTATTCTTTTAGACAAACCTGTAACAATCCGCCAAGGAGATTACAAATTAACTGCATTCGAAACACGTCAAAGACTTGAAAACATCACTGATTATGATTCATTTGTTTTAGGTGTTAATCCTGAAGTTGCAAGACCTGAATGGTTAGTATTAACAGTACTTCCGGTTCCTCCAGTAACCGTAAGGCCATCAATTACATTGGATACCGGTGAAAGGTCAGAAGACGACTTGACTCACAAGCTTGTGGATATCTTAAGAATCAATCAAAGATTGCTTGAAAACATGGAAGCCGGTGCTCCACAATTGATTGTAGAAGACTTATGGGAATTATTACAATATCACGTTACTACTTACTTTGATAATGAAGCTAGTGGTGTTCCACCTGCAAGACACAGATCCGGAAGACCTCTCAAAACATTAACCCAAAGGTTAAAAGGTAAAGAAGGTCGTTTCAGATCAAACCTTTCAGGTAAACGTGTAAACTTCTCTGCACGTACCGGTGTACCTGAAATGATTGCAAAAGAAGTAACCGTACCGGTATATGTGACTGATTTTAATATTGAAAAAATAAAAATCTTTGTTAAAAATGGAGTAAATAGGTATCCTGGAGCTACAAAAGTTCTTAGAAATGATGGTCGCCTTCAAAGAATTGATTTGAGTTCAGATACTGAGTATATTGCTGAAAATCTGCAACCAGGATATGTAGTTGAAAGAAATTTGATGGATGGAGATATAGTTTTATTAAACCGTCAACCTTCATTACATAAATATAGTATGATGAGTCATAAAGTAAAAATACTTCCATATAAAACTTTTAGAATAAATCCTTGTGTATGTCCTCCATATAATGCAGATTTTGATGGAGATGAAATGAATATGCATATTGTTCAATCAGTGGAATCTAGAGCTGAAATTAAGTCAATGTTAATGGTTCAAGAAAATATTTTATCTTCAAGATTTGGTGGTCCAATTATTGGTGCAATTCATGATCATATATCTGGAGCATTTATATTAACAAGAGAGGGGTCTGAATTTTCTGAGGAAGAAGCTTTACAAATTATCCGTAAATCTCACATAAAAATGCCAATAATTAAAAATGATATGTGGATTTTAAAGCATAGTTCTGATTTTAACGAAGAATCATTCATTTATAAAGAAAAAGGAGAAAAATGGACTGGAAAGGAATTATTTTCTTTATTGCTTCCAAATGATTTAAATTTGGCTTATGCAAATGAACTTTCAAAAGGGAATGAACAAATAATTATTGAAGAATTTGATGAAAAATCAGGCAAAGTAAAAAAAAGAATGGGATATGAAAATCTTGTTTTTCCTACAGACGGTTATGTTGTAATAAAAAATGGTATTCTTGAACAAGGTGTAATCGACCAATCAGCTATCGGTTCATTTGATGGTAAAATTTTAGATAAAATTGTTAAAGAATATGGTTCTAAAAGAGCACAAGAATTCTTGAATCAAACAACATTAATGTCCATTTGCGCAATTATGAAAACTGGAATCACCACTTCTTTAAATGATGAAGAAATTCCTGAAGAAGCTCAAATTCGCATTATCGAGCAATTGGATGAAAAAATAGCTGAAGTAGATGAACTAGTAGAATCTTACGAAGAAGGATATCTCCAAGTTTTACCAGGTAGAAGTCTAGAAGGTACTTTAGAAATGAAAATCATGCAAGTCCTTGATGAGGCAAGAGATTTTGCTGGAAAGATAGCTGAAAGTTATATTTTAAATAGGGACAATACTTCTTTATTTTCAGTATTAGGCAATAATGCAGCAGTTATGGCAAAATCTGGTGCAAGAGCTTCTATGTTGAATCTTACTCAGGTTACTGCTTGTGTAGGACAACAATCGGTTAGAGGAGCACGTATTGAAAGAGGATATTTAAATAGAACATTACCGCACTTCAAGAAAGGGGAACTTGGCGCTAAAGCGAAAGGATTTGTATGCTCCAGTTACAAATCAGGACTTGACCCAATTGAGTTCTTCTTCCACGCAATGGGAGGAAGAGAAGGTCTTGTAGATACAGCGATTCGTACCGCACAATCCGGTTATATGCAAAGAAGACTCGTAAATGCACTACAAGATTTACATGTAAATCAATTAGGAGTTGTTTCTGATAACGAAGGAAATGTTATCCAAATTTTATACGGTGAAGATGGGGTGGACCCTGCAAAATCAGACTTCGGCAAACCAGCTGATTTAAACAAACTTATTGAGGAAATCAGATTGGATAAAGATGATAAATTGTATACATCTAATCATGTTGATCAAACTAAATTTAAAAATAAACATGATGATAATATAAAAATCATTGAAGAAAAATTTGAAATTTCAGATTTAAATGAAAAGAGAAATGAATTATACACTATGCTTTATAACATAATTACAAATTTAAATGAAGATTATTTAAATAATTATGGTGTATTGAAAGATTTGAAGAATAATGTAACTGAGTTACAAGGTCTTTTATTTGATAAAAAGAATATGTTAGAAGATATTAAGTCGATTGAAAATGAAATTGTGAAATATTCAGATATGCTTTTAGAATACAAAAATAAAATTATAAAATACAACTCTATTAAATCAGATTCTATTGAAGAAATTGATAGTTCTATTAGTAAAATTAATGAAATTCATGATGATTTTTATAGTATTGAATGGCCAAATTTCGAAAATAAACTAAATGAACTACAAGAGTCATATGAATTACAATTAAATAATGAAAATAGTTTAAATAAATCAGAAGACATCGAACAATTAATTTCTGAATTAAATAAAACTTTTAATCATCCTTTTATATCTCATGATTTAAGGAAATTTAATTTAGCTCAAGAAGAATTAGAATCAATTAAAAATATTATCATTGAAGATATTGTTAATAAAAAAATTACTGGAACAAACCTTGATTTTAAATCAATTCTAATATCATATTGTGAAGAATTTACCAAAGAATGTAATGCTTTAACCGATGATGAATTGGACGAAATTTTATCAAAAGTTGATTTAAGCAACATTGACGAATCCATTGTCAAAGAATGTAAGTCTAAAGTCAAAAAAGATTATGAATCTAATGAAATTACTATAAATCAAATACCAATTAAGTTCAATAAACATCTTAATAAAAAATTGGATGAAATAAAGAAATTAGAAGAACTAGAAGAAATTAAAAATAATCCTAATTTACCTGAAATTAAACAATATCTATCCAGAGAAGATTGTATTTTAATTTATATCCATACTGAAGAAGAAATCTGTAGCGAATATGGTCTTAGAATGTCTGTTTTAAACTTTATTGAAATAGAAATGTATCGTAAAAATGAAAAAAATAAAAGTGAAGCTCGAGAGGAATTTAAACGTTATAGATATAATAAGAACTATTTCTTGAATCTCACTAACTTAAAAAATCATCAAGTAGAGTCTTTTGTAAGAGATGTTGAATTGTTGATTGACGATAATAAAATTAAAACAAAAGATTTTGATGAAGAATTTATACAAAAATTAAGTTTAAGTTTCATAACCTATGGAAATGTAATATTATGAGGTAAATCATGGAGTTTAAAAGTATTTTTGATTTTTTAAAGGATGATGAACAATTTGAAGAGGCATACAAAAAATGTATTGAAATGGAAAAATCAATAATAAACCAATCAGATTATTCCCCTTTTATATTAGGTCGATCCGCATCAGAAGCAATAATAAGAGTTATTGCAAAAAATAACCCTGAATTGAATAATAGATTCTTTAAATATGATGATGACTTTGTTTCTTTCAATGATTTAATTTTTGCATGCAAAGAAAAAGATTTGATTAGTGGCAATGATTTTAAAAAATATAGGCAACTCCAAAAATGGGGAAATGCAACAATACATCCGGATAATGATTTTAACTTCCTAAATGAATACAAAAAAGACCATAGATATCTTTTTGATATTTCAAAACATTGTTATCAGAAATTCCATGATGATGAAATAATTTACGAATATAACCTTGATGATTATGATTTCAAAATTGAAACCGATGAAGAAGAGAGAAATCATCAAATAAAGAATGTCCGTTTTAATGAAGTTGCTGCCGATAATCTTATTGAATCATTCGAACTAAAAAATATTTTTATTCCAAAAATTTTTATTAATTCCATTATAAATTCATTTGAAGACAATATCATTAATAAAAACCAATTTAAAAGTGATATTAAAGATACTGAATTCATTAATGATGAAAATTTAGATATTTTCTTGAATTACTTCAATGAATCTGTGCAGGCAGATGTTAAAAAATCAATTCAAGATTTAAACGATAATTTATCAAAAGACATTTTGGAATCCATTAATGAATTAAATAAATCTGAATTATCGTTTAAGGAATTGAATTCATTAATTGAAAATTCCAAAGATTCAAACCAAAGACAAATTTATACATATATTAAAGCTTTGGCTGATGATTTGGTAAAATCCCAAATTAATGAGTATAAAAAAGAAGTTGAAAACTCCCCTATCACTAAATTTGCCGAAAATGGTAGAAAATTGCTGAATTACAAAAATTATAAAATAGTGGAGGATGATTTTGGATTTTCATTAGAAGAATTTGGTAAAAACATTTTTTTAGATGATGACCAACAAAAGGCTGTAGAATATGATGGTGATAAGCCACTTGTAATTAATGCAGGTCCGGGTTCAGGCAAAACAAGAGTAATTATTGAAAGAGTTGTTCATTTGATTAAAAAAGGTATTGACCCCAGCACTATTTTAGTCATCACCTTTACACGCAAGGCTACTCAAGAATTAAAAGATCGGCTAATCAATGAAACTGAGTTAGATGTTAAAGACATCAATAAGATGAGAATTAGTACTGTTCATGGATTCTGCAGATATTTGATTGCAAAATATGAACCTGTTCCATATAATTATTTGACAAGACATGGTGAAAGAAGTTTATTTTTTAAAAAACATAAATTTGATTTGGGATTTAAAAAATACGCTTTTTTATATGATTACTGGATTCCTAGTGTATTGGAAGAATACGATAAATATTTTTCATTCAAGATAGATTCAGAAGAATTAGTCAATTTCATAAAAAATACCATCAGCCCATATGAAACTCATTATAATAGTCCAAATAATAGATATAAACGATATATTGATGATTTTTATCAAAATAATGATATTAATGAATGTCCTAATCGGAAAATTTTAGATTCAAAAAAATTATTTACACCCAGTTATTATTATAGATGGTTAAATGTGGCTGAATCTTATCATGAATTCTTAAAAATTATGAATGAATCATCAACATGTGATGATAATACAGTTCTAACTAAAGCAAATCGTATTTTAAGGAATGAATATGTTTTGAATAGGCTTCCATATAAAAATATATTAATTGATGAGTTCCAAGATACTGACCATAGTCAAAAGAGAATATTTGAGAAATTATTAAAAATTTCTGATTCATTTACTATCGTTGGTGATGCTGACCAAAGTATTTATGGTTGGAGAGGAGCATATCCCGAATTTTTTGAATCGTTCAGTAAAAGAGATGTGGAAAATGTAACCTTGAGTACCAATTATCGTTCTTCTAGAAACATTGTAGAATTTAATGAAGAATTGATTAAAAAAACACGTTCAAATCCAAAAGAATTGAAATCTAAGAAAAAATATCATGCTCCAATTTATCATATGACCAATAAAACCGTGGATGATGAGGCAAATAGGATTGTTTCTTTAATCAATAATCTAATGAACCAAAAGAAAATAAAATATTACAGTGATGTTGCTGTATTATTCAGACGAAATAAAAGTGTAGATGCTCTAATTAAACCGTTGGAAATGGCTGGAATTGAATATCATTTAAAAGAAAATAAAGATTTTTTAGATCAAAATGAAATTAAAGCAATGCTATTGTTGTTTTGGTATGTAATGCCTTATGATAAATTTAAATTGAATCATTTAGGAGATAGCTTTTTAAATTTAAGTGGATTTAAAGATAGTGATGAGTTCACATCCAACCATATATTTAGATTATCTAATGATACTCAAGACAAATTATTTAAAACAGAAAAAGATTATCAGCACGATTTGAAAAATGTTGCTAGGGCAGCAAGCAGAAAAATTAAAGGTTATTCTAATCTGTATAGTTATGCTGAGGTTTTTGATTTGGAGGATAAAGTAAAAAATGAAATCTTTGATAATATTGAAACATTTGATATAGGGTTGCTGGATAAGGAGGGATTGATTGAATTTGGAATAATAAATGAAAATGACTTGAATTTCTTTTTAAAATTAAATCATATAAAAGAGCGTTTATTTTCAAATAGTTATGATGGTAAAAAAATCACAACATTGGAGTTGTTTTATGAATTATTGAATATAACTGACTATTTTTCTGAAATATCTATCGATAACAATCCTGATGATTTGAAAATTAAGGATAACCTGGCATTGTTGTCTCATATAATTAAAGATTATGAATCTATAATGGGAGAATATGATTATATTGGGCTGTTTGTATATCTAAATCGTGTTTTAAAAGGTTATAGCTGTCGCCAAAATGAGTTGGATGAAGGTTTCAACAAAGTCCATTTATTGTCTATGCATTCCGCTAAAGGTTTGGAATATCCAGTTGTTATTTTAGGATCTCTTAAAGATGGTATTTGTCCTTTAAGATATGACAGTAAAAAAGAATTATATTCTACACCTAATTATTGCTTTGAATATATTTATGATGAAAGTACTGAAAGGCAAAAATATGATGCTGAAGAGCTTAGGACTATTTATGTGGCATCAACAAGGGCAAAGGAGATATTGGTTTTATCTTCAATTGGAAGGGACTCAAAAGATGTTCCTGACTTTTTAGGAAAACTTAAAGAGAATCCTGATGTTAAAATTAAGTTATTGGAACCTGGCAATACAAGTATAATCCCCAAAATTGAATCTTCAAAAGTATTTAAATTCAAAAACGATTTTCCCAAGGTTAAATTTGAAGATATTATTGATGACTTTATTTTTTGTGAGTACAGATATGACTTGGCAAACAATACTAGATTTAAAGTAAAACTAAGGAATGATAAATATGTTGATATGGTCTTACATAAGTTGCTGTATGGAATTCACAGTTCTGAAAGTATTGACCTAGACTTGATTGATAAAAAAATAGATACAATAATTAATTATCATAATATAAGTTCTTCTAACAGTGCTTATGATATTATAAATAATGTAAAAGATTACTGGATAGATTGGGGAAATGATTATAAAATTGTCGATTATAATGTTAAAGTATTGTCCCGCCTTAAGTTCTGTGATTTAAACAGTCTTGTTGATTTGGTTATTGAAGAAGATAATAAAATTTCTGTTGTTCATTTCATTGGGTCTGACTCAAATATTTATAATATGGACTTGTATAAAGGATTTTTACTATTTTATGTAACTGTTTTAAAAGATTTTGATGAATTCAAGGACAAAGAATTCAATAAAGTCTATCTTCATTCATTAAAAAACAATAAAAGACATGAAATTAAATATGATGAAACTATGGAAAGTTATGTTTTAGAGTATTTAGACGAGTTTACCAAAACAATTCATGACAATAAATTTATAAAAAGGAGAGATAATTGTTCTAACTGTGAATATTATGGCAGTGTCTGTAAGGGATAATATATTTAATTTTAAAGTTTTATATAACATATCATATTCTAACCAAAAACTATATATATTACTATAGAGTAATATTCAATGATACAACAAAAAATGTATCCAACCATCAAAAAATAAAGGAGACCATCACCATGGAAAGCAATGTTAAAACCCAATTAAAACAAGCAAAAAAATTGTATGATTCTTCCAAATACGAAGAATCTCTAGATTTATACGAACAACTTTTTAATGAAAACCAAGATGATTTTAACATTGGAGATTTAATTTCTTATTGCTGGGCAATTTATCAGTGCCAGGTTAAAAATTTCACAGATGAAAATGAACTTTTCGAAGCAACTGAATTGATTACAGAATTAATCCCGCAAGCAGACTTGAATTATTCAAATACCTGCCCATACACATTTTCTGTAATGAAAGTTTTAGATTTGCTTTACGGCAAAAAAGAATATTACAACATGTCTTATTGGTTAGATAAACTCAATCCCGTTTTATTGGATGAAACAAGAAATAATTACAAAGGCAGATTGTACAGATCAAAAAAAGAAAAGTACTATGATTATTCATCCAAATCAGAATTGGAATGTGCAGAGTGGAATTCCTGCATTGAAATATGTAATGAAGCTTTAGATTCACTAAATGAATTTACCAACAATAGCGATACATGGTATCGTTGGAGAATAGCCAAATCTTTAAAGGAATTAAATAAAAATGCTGAAGCGCTTGAATACTTAAATGATGTTTTAGAAGTCAAAAAAGACTGGTTTGTCTTTAAAGAATTTGCGGAAAATTACCATATACTAAATGAAAATGAAAAGGCATTAAACTATATCTGTGAAGCAATATTGAGTAATGACCCTGTTAATATCAAAGTCAATTTATATTGTCTTGCTTATGAAATCCTGGATGAATTGAATCAGGAGATAGCTTTCAGACATGTTGAATTATGTTATTTGATGAAAGTGGAAAGCGGTGCACAAATTCCAGACGAACTTGAAGATTTAATGATTGATGAAGACGAACTTGATAAAAATCAGTTGATTGAAGAGATTAATAATTATTGGAGTGATTTTAAATTTAAAAATCGTGAACAAGAATACGGTACAGTTAAAAAATATTTTGAAGATAAAAACTTCGGTTTTATTATAAATAATAAAGATGAATCAATATTTTTCCATAAGAATGAATTCAAAGGTGATAATGTATATGTAGGTCAGTTAGTGTCATTTTATACTGAAAAAAGTTTTGATAAATCCAAGAATGAGGAATCTTTAAAAGCAGTTTGCATCAGAGGTGAATAGATATGATTGATATGGAAAATTTACGTAATGAAATGTTGATTGAAGAAAGACAAAATTATGAAAATGACTTTATTTCAATTGCAGATATCATGAAAAGCGAGGAATTGGACTATTATACTGGTCCTCAATTTGAAGTATATTTCGAAAAAACACTTGAAAGTGAAGCTCCTAATTTAGATGATTTCGATTATTCATTTGAATTTGAAGACAGGTTGATTCATCAACGTGATGAAATCCTAATCAAAGAGCATGAAGCATATGAAAAGAACAATTTTGAAGATATTGATCTTGATTTAATCGTCGATGACATTTTTGATCATCAAATCGAATCATTTAAAGAAGACTCATTCTTGGAAGAAATTGTTCCTGACTATGACTTTGACCCTGAGGATTATGAGGATATGCAGTATGAAGAGGAACTGTCTTGGGATCTTCACTACCTTAGGGAAAGCCAGTTTGAAACACAATCACAATGTGGCTGTCCATATGATGATTATATGCCAAATGATGATGGACTTTGCGACTATCTTGACTGCTATGACTATCCAGAAGGTCCAAATGAAAATTTATCTGGAATAAAATATTTCTAAACCATTACTTTTCAGATGCTCTTTGATGAACTTTAAATACTAACGCCACATAAATAATCATGTTTAATTACCAAAAAATAGGAGTAAAACCATGACCGTTAATGTATATAAAACTCAATTCCAACAACCTGCTCGTCGAACTTCAGCTGCGGAGGACTTCCAATGATTTGTCCGAAATGCGGAGGAAACTTTTCTCTAAATCAGAATTGCGAGAGGTGCAATACGCCCTATTCCGAGATAATCGAAGACATCAGGCATGATGAGATGAAGCATCTATTCCTAAAGATGAATGAACTCATGGAAAGCCACAAAAGCATTGATATTGAAGAGTCCCTTTTAGCATGCGAGCTTATAAACTCATCACTGCTTGTACCGATTACCATAACCGACGATTCACTGTCAGTCCTTACTGTAAAAGATAAAAAAAGAAATTACATTCTTCTTTTTACTGACAAGGAAGAGTATGACAAGAACAACAAGGACATCCCTGCCAGAACCAATCCGTTTCGAACAATTCTTGATTTAATGGATGAGCATATCGACGGATTCATAATAAATATCGCAAGCGTGGGCTGTGAAATTCCAAGAAAATATCTTGAAAAGTATTTTTTGGGTGAATCATAAAAAAATGCAGCGTAGAATGGAAACTTTAAAGTCCAATATAGTCCATAATACTTTTGATTTCTTCATCGCTAAGTATTTCGAGGGATTTCGCTTCACATTCATCAAGGATTCCTTCAATATTGGAAAGGGAACTTTTTTGCTGGATGAATTCATATCCGTGTCTTTCTCCAACCATCTTGAGGACATAGCTTGACAGATATATATCGTCAATGTATCCGTATGGGCCGTAGATTTGTTCTGAAATTATGTCTTCTGGAGCAACATAATAAGCAATTGCTCCGCAAATCGGTAGTTTCAATGAGCGGTCAACGTCTGAGTTCAACAAATCACATAATAACTTAAATAAGTCCGGTCCGTAGTCGATGAATGACTCATATTCTCCAGTGTATGTTTCCAGGTTTTCGATTAGAGTATCGTAAAAATCTTTAAAAGTAGTTTCCATGATTAGTATTTTAGAAATTATTATATATAAATATTAAATATCATATTAACACAATATTATAAATAGGTGAGTAAATTGTCCAACTTTGATTTTTTGAAAGATTATGATGAAACATTATGGAAATTGGGAAATCGTATAGAAAAGCAGGTTAACTTTTCTCCATCAGGCGTAAAGGCCGATGCCACTACATTTCTCGAACATATCCTAAAGAAATTGCTCACTCAAGCCGGGTTAAAATATAACTCCAGAAAAACGTTCACCGAACAGGTCGATGCCGTATTCAGATCACCGCTAAAGATGTCAAATGCATACCGAGAAAGGATAAAAAGTGCATACAACTACAGAAACAAGATTCACGATGACTTTGAAAATATTGAAAAGCACGAATATCAGGATGCACTGCAGCTTCACGAAAAACTGTTCTACATCGTGCGAAAGTTATACAGAGACTACAATGATGACTATGACGAGTACAAGGGAGTTCCAGAATACAAACCTCTTGAAATCGATTTTTCTGATTTGGAAGTTGAGCAGATTAAAGTTCCCGATTTCAACGAAATCATTGACATAAAATATGACTATTGCATAGTCTGCGGTGAACCGAATCATCTCAACTATTCCATATACTGTCACAAGTGCAGCCGAGTCATCGACAACGCCAACAATTTCATATCCATCAGAAACAGATATGGCAAGAATGCTAAATTTACTAAAGAAGAACTTATAGAGGACGGTATGCCTGAAGGATATGTCAACCAGTTCATAAATTCAATGGTTCGAGAAGACATGCTGAACGTATCCGGAAGATACATTACATTCAACAATATGCATCTTGATGAATACTTAAGCAAAATCGACGACTATATTTCAGTTGGGGAACTTATTACCAGATTTAAAGAGGATAAAATATCTCCAGCAGATATCAAAAAGTCTCGAGAATACATACTTGGAAGCAGAAAGGACGAACATTTCTATCAGTTTTACAAGATAGTCAACAGAGAGATAATCAAAAAATTTGAAAAGGACATATTGACAACCGAAGACATAAAAAGAAGTATTGAATATACTGCAATCACAGAAAAACACCTTCAAAGATGGTATCTGATTCAATTGAACAACTATAACAAAGGCATTGTTAATGAATCCTTTGTTGTTTTCAACGATTTGCTGAAACGCAGATACATTGATATGAAACGAGAAGGAATTCTTGAAAGTGAAATTAAAAGAGACCTCAACGTCACCGACAGAATTTATGAATTCTGGTCTAAAAACGACAAGGACTTCCAGAATGAGCTCAAGCAAATTAAGATAGATTTAATTATCAGGGCAATCACTGAAGGAAAAACCCGTGCAGAGATAATTGAATTTGCAGGTGTTACTCCAAAGGAATATGATAATCTCATCAAGGTATCCAAGTTCAAGGGCGACGATTTGGCACAGGTGAGAAACAAAGAAATAGAGTCAAGAAAGGAAAATTTTGTCAATTATCTCAAAAGCAATGATTTAGAAAGTTCCTGCAGGCTTGCAAAATTCAGTTTAGATGATTTCTATGAATATTATGATACTGCTGATGTTGATTCCAAATTCTATAAAGATTCTACCAAAATACTGATGGACAAGTATCTGGCACAGAGAAGATTGGGAAAATCCAGACACAAGTCCATAAAAATCGTTGGAATCAAGGAAAAATACGTGAACCGTTGGCTTTCAAGATCACGATATGCAGACTTCAAGGATGCTGATTTAAAAGTTACAGTTGATTTGATTTTAAAAGGGTTCAAAAGAAACAAATCATTGGAAGAAATTTCAAAAACCACCTGTGTCAGCGTGGATGCAATAAAATCATACATCCAATTGGGCAAAAGAGGTTCGAAAATATACAGGCCTCTTTTTGAACATTATGAAAACGAAATCATTCCACAAAAACTGCATCATTTCCTACATGTAACCCAGACAAGGTCTGTGCGCAGGGCAATGGATTCTTCAAAATTAACAGAAGAAGAGCTTTCAAGATATTACAAGTTAGGAAAGGCAGGAGATGAGAGATTTACAGAGTTTTATGATGAATTCTTTGACATCAAGAAAGGAACATATATTCACAATATCGAAAAGGGAAGAACCCACAATATAGCTCTAAAGGAATCACACCTTACACAAGAGGAATATCTGGAATGCAAGGATGAACTGGATGAAATGCTACGAATCATTAAAATCAATATCGTTCTTGAAACTGTCAAGGCCCATAAAACATCAAATGTTGCTGCAAGCAAAGCCGGATGCAGTGTTGATGAAATATATGAATGGTATTTCAGAGGTCGTGACGGTGAAGAGGAATTTGCGAATTTCTATGATGCTTTCCATAAGCTGTATGTCAACGCAAGTGTTGTTCCTATTCAGGAAAAGCTGGACAGCGAAAGGGTAAACATAGACATTTTAATCAAAAGCAACAGGGACAAGTTCACAAAAAAGGATTTTGACATTTGGGTTAAGAATGGACTTATCAATATTGATGTTGTTCATATGGACTCTGAGGATAATGAAAACGATGATGACGATGAAGATTGCGATAAAAAGGTAGTCAAAAAGGTCAACATTGGAAATAAGGTCAAAAATCCAAACAGCAACAGATCTTCCCTTGGCCGATTGGAGGACAATGACTATGATGTTGAGGAGTTGAAAAAACAAATCCTCAAAAAATAAAATTTTTTCCCGAAAACATCAATTTTACCGAAAGCTTTATATATTACGTAA
>ONUN01000046.1 GCA_900320955.1 uncultured Methanobrevibacter sp.
AGTCAAACAATACACAGACGCAAAAGTATACAACAGTTACGGACCAACAGAAGCAACAATAGCATCCAACTACAAAGAAATAACCGACCCAGAAAACATTACAATCGGAAAAGCATTAAGAAACTATGCAACTGAAGTAAGGGATATTGACGGCAAACTACTACCACAAGGAGTAATGGGAGAACTGTACATCGGAGGAATCGGTGTAGGTAAAGGATACTACAACATGGACGACAAAACCAAAGAAGTATACCTTACAATCAACGACATTCCATACTACAGAAGTGGAGACTACGCAATCGAACTACCAAACGGAGAAATTGATATCAAAGGAAGAATCGACAACCAAATCAAACTCAGAGGACTAAGAATAGAAATCGGAGAAATCGAATCCAACATCGGAAATTTCCCAAGTATCAAACAGAACATTGTAGTCATTAAAAAGATTAACAATACAGAACATTTATGTGCCTACTTCACAGCTGAAGATGAAATCGACACTGATGAGTTAAAAGAATATTTAAAAGAAAGATTAACCAAATATATGGTTCCAACAGTATTCATGCAATTGGATGAAATGCCACAATTGCCTAATGGTAAAACTGATACAAAACGTTTACCAGAACCAAAAATGGAAATCAAATATGTTGCACCTGAAACTAAATTAGAACAAGAACTTTGTGCCATCTTTTCAAATATATTGAATATTGAAACTGTTGGTGCTGAAGACAATTTCTTTGAAATAGGTGGAACATCACTCATTGCATCCAAACTCATTATTGAATTACTAAAACTGGATTACACAGTCAAATATGATGATGTATTCCATAATCAAACTCCAAGAAAGTTAGGTAAGTTCTTGTCCGGAGAAGTTGATGAAGAAGATATGGAATCAAACGTAATCAAGAATTACGACTACAGCAGTATCAACAAACTTCTTGAAGAAAATACATTAGATAACTTCTTAGATGGAGAATCTGAAGAAATAGGCAATGTATTATTAACTGGAGTCACAGGGTTCCTTGGAATTCATGTATTATACGAATACATTAAAAATGAAACTGGAACCATCTATTGTATGTTAAGAAAAGGTAGTTTTGATTCATGTGAAGATCGCCTAATCGATTTAATGGACTATTACTTCGATGAAGATTTAACTGACCTCATAGGTTCAAGAATCATATTGAGTGAAGGAGATATAACTGAACTCGATGACTTCAAAAAACTTGAAGACTATCCTATCAACACAATAATAAACTGTGCAGCAATAGTAAAACACTATACAGCTGATGACTACATCTTTAAGGTAAATGTTGATGGAGTAATTAACGGACTTAAATTTGCAGAATCACGAGACAACATCAAATATGTGCAAATATCTACAATAAGTGTTCTCTCAGGTTATTCAGAAAATGAAGAAGCATATCCAGATGTAAGATTCAATGAAAGAACTTTATACTACGAACAAGATTTAACCAACAAATACTTGGGCAGTAAATTCTTAGCTGAAAGAATGGTTTTAGAAGCAGCAACTAAAGGATTACCTGTAAAAATAGTTAGGGTAGGAAACCTCATGAGCCGTTATAGCGATGGAGTGTTCCAGAAAAACTATGACACTAATGCTTTCCTAAACAACATAAAAGCTATTAAAAACCTTAAAGCATTAACACCTAATATGTCCCAAGAAGTCGTAGAAATGAGTCCGATTGATTGTGTTGCAAGAGGAGTTCTTGAATTATCAAAAACACCGAATAAATGTAGAGTATTCCATTGTATGAACAATAAATTTATTCTTAATAGCGACATAATTAATGTGTTAAATACCTATGATTATGGCATAAAAGAGGTAAGCAATGAAGAATTTAAAGAAATATATGA
The DNA here is from genome assembly GCA_900320955.1 of uncultured Methanobrevibacter sp. Classification (GTDB taxonomy): domain Archaea; phylum Methanobacteriota; class Methanobacteria; order Methanobacteriales; family Methanobacteriaceae; genus Methanocatella. Next base: position 1,879 of record ONUN01000046.1, read on the forward strand.
GAAAAACATGGATGAAAACATCCAAGGATTGATTACCGCTGAAATTGGTATTGATGACTTCGATGAAGTAGATGACTTCGATGCAAAAATTGAAATCGAACAAACTACAGAAATTCTTCATGAATTAGGCTTCGATTGGCCACAACCTGATGAAAAATATCTTAAAAAATTAATAGATTATTTAAATAGCGTTAAATATTTTGACTAAGAGATGGGAATTATGAAAGTAATAATAGCAGAAAAAAAATTTAGGGAACTGTTAATCCCAACAATATTAATTGCAATGGCTTTAAACATAACTGCTATTGTTGATGCGAGTTTCGTAGCAACATATGTTAGTGCAGATGCACAAGCAGCATTGCAAGTTTTAGAGCCATTAGTATTGTTAGTTACAGTTTTTGAATGGTTTTTCGGTCTTGGAGGACAAATTTTAGCTTTAAATAGAAAAGCTGAATTTGATACTGAAGGCAGTAATCATTATTTCACACTATCAATTATAGCAACAATTGCATTATCTTTAATTTTGGCAATATTCTGTCTAATGTTTCCAGATTATGTAATGACAATATTGCATTGCCGTGCTGATTTAGCACCGCTAGCCAAATCATATGGATTTTACTTTTTTATAAGTATTCCGATTTCAGTTACTTTAGCAGTGCTCAGCCAATATATCCGTGTTGACGGTCAACCAAATTTATCATCTGCATTGATTGTTATTGCAAATGTGATAAATATAGTATTGAACTTTGTATTTTTGGATTTAATGCATATGGGAATTGAAGGATCATCCCTTGGATTATTAATCGGATATTCAGTAGGAATAATCTGTTCATCTTTATACTTCATCAGTCCAAAAAGAACATTCAGATTTTCATTTGGTAATGTACCAATCAAAAAATGGTTTAAATCATTTGCAGAAATGTTAAAAATTGGTTTTCCGGGTGCAAGTATTGGAATTTTCGATTTGCTTTTAATTGAAATCATGAACATTGTTCTTGAAGCGGTTATGGGTAAACCTGGTTTAAATGCATATAACGTTTGTACTAATGCATTGCTAATTATAAGTATATTAGTTGTTGGAATTTCAGAAACATTATCTTCAATAGTGCCTGTTTACTATACTCACAATGATTATTTGAATCTGAATCATTTAATAAGAAGGTCTCTTCTAGCAACAACAATCTGTGCAATTGCATTTATTGCATTGATATGGATATCCCCTGATACAATTTTAATGTTCTTTAGTCTTACAGATAATGCGGCTGCAGACCAAATAAGAAATGCACTTAAAATATTCTCATTATCATTCCTGCCATTTGTATTGTCCACAATACTAATCTTCTATTATGAAGCGATTGAAAGAACTGTTGTTTCAACAATTATTTCATTTATTTCAACATTTTTAGGCCCATTAGTATTGACCTTTGCACTTTATCCAATAATAGGAGTAGACGGTATTTGGTTATCATTCCCATTAGGAATTGTTTTAGCAATCACTGTTGCATGGATTTATGTTAAAATTGTTGAAAGAAGAGAAAAAGAATATAGTGGACCGTTCTTTATTAAAAAAGATTTAATTCAAAAAACCAGAAACTATACCCTAGAATCAGTTAATGATACAACAAGAACTGAAATGATGGAACACTTGAAAACCTTGGATTTAGATGATTCATCAACAAAAACCATTGTTAAATTAGTAGATGAAATATTCAGATACAATAACAATGATGTTGCCATGGAAGTTCTGATTGTTGATTATGACGATAACATTACAGTCAACATAAAAGACGAAGGTAAAAAGAATATTTGGGAAGATATCAGTAAAGATATTTTGGACAATAAAGATATCAAATTTACTGAAGTTTTAGGATTCAACAATACAGAATATGTAATTAACAAAAGCTAAATATTATGTTTAGCTTTTAATTTTTATTTTTTAAATAAAAAAAGCTTTTTTTAGTAAATTAAAAAAATAGAAAATTTAAAATAGCCTAATAAATTATTAAACTATTTTTAACAATTGAAAAATTATTTAATGGTTAAAATTTTATCGAAACCTGACATGGAAAATATTTCTTTAATTGTATCATTTACATTAATGATAACAAATGGAATACCTTCAGGTTGTAATTTTTTCTGAACTAAAACTAAAACTCTCAAACCTGCACTTGAAATATATTCTAACTTCTCTAAATCAAGAATTAATGAGTCAAATTTGCCCATTTCATCCATTATCTCATTTTCAAAATCAGGAGCAGTAACAGTATCAATACGATTTCCAACTTCGATTGTTAATTCTTTATCATTGTATTTTTTTTCGATTTCCATGATATCTCCTACCATCTAATCTAGATAATTATAAGTTTTTTAGTTAATTTAAAGTTTTTGATAAAGCAATTCAAAATTAATAAAAAAATTTAAATATAAATGAATTAATATACCCTAGTAGGTATAGGACGTGTTATATTGAAGGAATGTATGGACAGTGAAAATTTACATAGACGACTCAGAAAAATCATAGGACAAGTCAATGCAATTGATCGGATGATTGATGAAGATATCCCCTGTGAACAAATATTGATGCAAGTGAATGCATCCAAATCCGCATTGCATAAAGTTGGACATATTATTGTTGAAGGTCATTTGGAACATTGTGTGAAAGAAGCTATGGAAGATGGAGATTTGGATGAAGCTTTAGGAGATATCAATTCAATATTGGAATATTACTCAAGAATATAGATTTCTGAAAAGCAACTTCCAGCTAAAATAAAACTGATAAAATAATCAAAAAGACGCTTAATCAAAAGCATAGATGTAATCACCACTTAGCAAATAAATGATGCAATCATCCATTAAATTAGTTTAGTGATTTGTTATCACCGAAAATAATTTAAGAATATACATATTCCAAATTAAAAATGATAATCTAAATGAATTAGGCATGACTAAATATTTATATAATCCAATGACCAAACATTACATATCAATACAAAGGTGAATTATTATGGCTGAAAAAGAAATTAAAGTTGTGGGCATGCATTGCCCATCATGTGTAAATGCTGTTGAACTTTGTTTAAAAGACGTTGACGGAATTGAAGATGCAAAAGCAGATTTAGATTCTGGAATAACAAAGATTACAATGTCTGATGACGTCAGTGATGCAGACATTAACGAAGCTGTTGAAGAAGCAGGTTTTACTATCGAATAAACCTACTAATTTTTTCTTTTTTTACTTGAATTTTAATACAAACATTACCCGGTCATCAGATTGTTCTTGATAATCACAGAAAATGTCAATGTCCTTATCCAGTGATGAAACTATTGACTTCAAATCATCAGATGAAATGTCATTCAAAATATTTTTTAGGCGGTCTTCACCATAAACCCCTTTTGAATCATTTTTAGCACCAGTTACACCATTAGTATATAAAAACAATGAATCTCCAGGATTCATTTTCATATGTAAAGTTTCATAATTCACATTTTTTTGAATAGCTAAAGCCAATCCTTTATTAACATCCAAATACTCAAATTCTTGACCACTACATTTAAACAGAGGATACTTATGACCTGCATTAACTAAAAACAAGTCTCCAGTATTTAAATTTAATTTTCCAATTATTGATGTTACAAAAGTGTCTTCAATACCAATATTGCAAAGCAAGTCATTCACTTCAACAAAACACTTGGAAAGATCGTCATAATGTTTTGCATAATCCTGAATCAAAGTCATTGCTTCAACCACAATTAAAGCAGCATGAATACCTTTATTATCGACATCCCCTATTACAAATCCAATATTTTCATCATCAATTTGGAAATAATCGTAAAAATCCCCTTTAATCTCACGTGAAGAGTTGATAAGAGCATACATGTCAAAATTCTTGCCTTCGCAAAATTTATCGAAATCCGTTGGAATCAACGAAGATTGAATAGATTGCGCCAAATACAATTCTGTTTCATATCTCTCATTTTCAGCAGTGATTTTAAGTAATTCATTACGATATTTACCAACATCACTTTCCATTTGAATCAAAGAATTGGCTAATTTTTTTATCTCGTTATCATTAGATATAGATTTAAAATTATCTTTTAATTCCAAATTAGGATCATTTCTGTTTACATCCGCATTTAAAGAAGTAGATATCAAATTTATCGGATTGGTAACATTCTTTTCCAAATAGTACAGATAAAATAAAAAAGGAAATATAAACAAAACTATGAAAATTGTAGCATTCCTTGAAAATAAATGAATCAAATAATATAATCCGAATTTTTTCAATGTAAATAAAACATCAGAATAATCGCGGATAATATGTGCAATCATAATCAGAACTTCAAGAAAAATAAATATTAACAATACTGAAAAAGTCATTTTTTGAATTAAATTAATATTTATAGTTCTTTCAAGCTTAAAGACACTAGGATTATATGGCCTGGATAAATAAATAATAACCAAAGCCATCATAAATAAAATAAAATAAACATCTGCATAAAATGCAAAGACTATCGCACCAAACATTATTAAACAAAATATTATAGAATATACTTTTTTAGGCAATATTGATTTAAGTTGTTTTCTTGGAACATAAACTGGAATGTTAAAATAATTGACAAAATAAATTGAAAATATCACCAAAAGTAAAGAAATCGAAAGAGATGCTTCAAAATCAAAAATCCAACGATAAGTATAAGGCAATGCCAGTGAAAATGCAATTGTTGCATAAAATCCAAAATAGGAAACAAACAGTTTTATAAAACTAGAATACCTCCCCAAATTGGGAATTTCAAAGCCAAATCTATCTAAACTAGCATACCACAATTTCCAAACCAAAACCCCTGCAAGCAACACCATAAAAAATGCATACAAATGATAATACAGGTTGTTCAAGTCAAAAATAACTCCAATAACTATTTGAGATAATGCACATCCCAAAGCAGCATATGGACCGAATAAAAGGCATAAAATCGGAATTATGAAAACTTCCACACCAAATTCAATTTTTCCAAGAAAAACGAATGATAGCCCAAATAGTGCTAAATCCAATAACAATGCAAATAATAAAATGAATAAATTGGATTTGAATAAATTGCGAACATCCCTCATCATCTAATCACCATCAAACTTCATTATAAGCATTGTTAAATCGTCAAATTGTTCTTTTGTACCGCAGTACTGATATATATCTTCAGTTAGCTTTGAGATTATTATATTTAATTTTTGGTCTTTATAATTATTAAGAGTATTCTCCAGCCTGTCTTCACCATAAAAACCTTCATAATTATTATTTGCTTCAGTAACTCCATCAGTATATAAAAATACCATATCTCCAGGGTTTAAATTAACTTTATTTTCAGTATACGGCATGCCCTCCATAACTCCAAGCACCAAATCAGGAGAAGTCTCCAAATATTCAAAATCACCACCATTTCGCCTTATTAATGGATGATTATGACCTGCATTAACAAAAGACAATTCCCCAGATTTAATATTCAATTTTCCAATCCAAGATGTTACAAACAAATTATCAGTGTTCCTTTCACAGGCAAGATTGTTTACCTGCTCATATACATCCGACAAATTATTATCGAATTTAGAATGATTTTTTATTAGATGCATTGTTCTAACCATAAATAATGCAGCAGGAACACCCTTACCACTAACATCACCAACAACAAAGATTATGTTTTCGTCATCTACCCAGAAATAATCATAAAAATCTCCCCCAACTTCTCTTGCAGGATTCATAAAAGCATAAATTGCAAAAGGATTCTTAGATGAAAATTCTTCAAAATCACTGGACAACATGCCCCTTTGAATATCATGTGCAATATTAAATTCCGTTTCAAATCTTTCTTTTTCTATAGTAGACTTCTTAAGACTATTTAAATTAGTTTTAATAATATCAGTTAAAGAATTAAAAGAATTAACCAATACAGACATATCATCTTCACTTTTCATGAAGTTTTTTAGCCTAAATGTGACATGCTTATGATATTCCAGCTTTCCTTCACTCACATAACTATTTGTGGCTTCAGTCAACATTTTAAGAGGATTAGTTAGAAGTTTTTCAACAAAATAAATATGAATCAAAGTTAAAATCATAATTAGAACAATTATCAAACCTATAGTAATCATTAAAAGAAATTTTAGGTTAAACTTATTTACAAAAGAGAATCCCAGGATTATTTCAAGCACTTCATAAAAAACACCTATTGAAAAAAAGATCATAATAACTAAGAATAAAACAATAATTTTTTCGAGAATAGAATAATATCGAGAACTCTGAATATCGCCAACATCAAATGTATTTAAATTAAACAAAATTACTGACCCGAAAGCTATAATGAAAAATAAATAACTCCAGATTGATTCAGTGAAAATATCATTATCACTATGGCCAAATACAATAAATGCAATTAACAATGCTAAAGGAACTAAGAAAAACTTATAAGGAATGTTTAATTTAGTTTTGAACTTCGCAGGTATTTTTAAAGGAATTTTAAAAATATTAAAAACACTGATAAATATTAAACCATAAATTATTGAAAAATCAAAAAGATTAAAAGCATAAGAAAATTGGTTCATAAAACTGGTTAAACTGTATAAATCTCCAATTATCTCTGGAAAAGCAGCAAATGAAATTTGCAGCAATACCAGATAAACTAGTGAAGAAATAAACATCACTGTTACAAACTTAAAAATATTTGACAATGAATTAAACTTAGGAAGGGATAAATCCTTAAAAGGCAACAAATACCACAATTTATATGCTACAATAGATACTAGGAACAATATTGATGAATCAAGTGAACTGGCAAATAAATTTCCTCCCCAATAAAATTCACCGACGAAAGTTGCGCAGGCAAAACCAAGACTTCCGAAAGGACCGAATATCAAACCAAAAACAGGAGCCAAACCCATATCCGGAATAAAAAATCTACCTCCAAAATTCATATGATTGAATGTATAATACATTACAAATTCAATTGCAAATGTGAAAATGAAAATAAATATTTTATTTTTAAAAAGTTTATCCAACATGATTCTCCCCATCAACAGGCAAATATAATTAAATACATTTATATTTATATTAATATTAAAATTTTTTTAATTTAATTGAAAAATTAATTAAAACATTAAAACAATTAAGAAAAATTTAAAAAAAATCGATTTATATTATTCTAATCGAAAATATCAAATTATAAATAACTTAAACAATAAACTTTTATTCATATAATAAATTTTTAAAAATATATTATACGAAAAAGGGATTAAAATGAAAACTGTTGCAATTAATGGTTATGGAACCATCGGTAAAAGAGTGGCAGATGCTGTAGCTGCTCAAGATGATATGAAAGTTAACATCGGCATTCCTGAAAGGGAACAATTATTTAAAGATGCAGGAATTGAAATAGCGGGTACTGTTGAAGACATGATTCAAGAAGCAGATGTTGTTGTGGACTGTACACCTGGAAGTATTGGACCTCAAAACCTTGAAATGTATAAAAAAGCAGGCGTAAAAGCAATTTATCAAGGTGGAGAAGACCATGAATTAACAGGTCTTTCATTTAATGCTTTTGGTAATTATGATGACTCCTATGGTGCAGACTACACAAGAGTAGTGTCCTGTAACACCACAGGATTAACCCGTACATTAAGTACCATCGACCCTATTGCAGACATTAAAAAAGTTAGGGCAGTAATGGTAAGAAGAGGATCTGACCCATCTGAAATCAAAAAAGGACCAATCAATGCTATTGTTCCAAATCCTCCAAAAGTACCATCCCACCACGGTCCGGATGTAAAAACTGTTATGAACGGCATTGATGTAACAACTATGGCATTGCTCGTGCCTACAACTTTAATGCACCAACACAACATAATGGTTGAAATTAATAATGAAGTGGAAACTGAAGAAATCATTGAAGCATTAGAAAAACGTTCAAGAGTACTTGTAGTTTCTGCAGAAGAAGGATTAGGTTCAACTGCTGAATTAATGGAATATGCTAAAGAACTCGGAAGAAACAGAAATGACTTATACGAAATTCCAGTTTGGAAAGAATCCATCAATGTTGTTGGAAAAGAATTATTCTACATGCAAGCAGTTCATCAAGAATCTGACGTAATACCTGAAAACATTGATGCAATTCGTGCACTTCTCGAAATGGAAAGTGATAACGAAAAATCAATCGCAAAAACTAATAAAGCTATGGGAATATTCTAATTCCCCATTTTACTATTTTTTTAACTGATTTAAATGAAACATAAAGTACTTTTTGGACCTGCCGGAAGTCCTATCAACTATAAAGGTGCGGCATATAAAGCACCAAAATATATTTCTGAAGAAAAACTCAACTCCTATGAATATCAATCCCCTTATGGTGTAAGAATTGGACAAAAAGCCGCAAATACACTTAAAGAGGAATCTGAAAAACATGATATTTTAGTTTCAATGCATGCTCCATATTATATTAATCTGTGTGCAAAAGAGGAAGAAAAGCTTGATAAAAGTATTGGTCATTTAATATCAGCAGCAAGAGCAGGCGAATGGATGGGAGCATATAGATTAGTATTTCACCCAGGTGCTTATTTAAACAGAAAACCAGCAAAAGCCATGGAAATATCAAAAAATACTGTCAACAGATTATTTGAAGAACTTGAAGCAGAAGGAATTGAAGAATTTACCTTCGCTCCTGAAACTACAGGCAAAAGAACACAACTTGGGAATGTTTCAGAAGTTGTTGAACTATGCGCCACATTTGATCACTTCGAACCTACAATTGATTTTGCCCATGTTCATGCACGTGGACGGGGATTTTTAAACAAAAAAGAGGATTACAACTGCATATTTTCAATCATTGAAGATAATTTGGACATTGACATATTACATTGCCACTTCACAACCATAGAGTATGGTCGAGGAGGCGAAGTGAAACATCACACAATGGACGAAAGTGATGAATATGGTCCAAACATCAAGGATTTACTGGCAAATCTTATTGATAACGGTTGGAGGGCAAATATAATTTGTGAAACCCCTCAAAGAGATTTGGATGCATTGAAAATGAAAGAAATATATGAAAATATGATTTAATAATCTTTTACAGAATCTATTAAATCATCCAATTCCTTAGTTAGATTTTTAACTTCTTTTTCACTTTCATCAGCAATATGAATAATCAATTCATCAATAAAATCTTCCAGCTTGTCTATAATTTCGTTTAATGTATTAATTTTATTATCAAGTTCATTTTTAATTTTTACAGAAGGATTGCTTGACAACTCAACAATATTCAATGCAACCTCCACATTATTATAAAAAATATTATTACTATTATTTAATGTTGAAATGAAGTCATTATAACTAATTTCCGAAGGGTCGAATTCTTTTTGAATCAATTCAATGGCTTTGCTTACCTTTAAATCATATTCATCCTTTAAATTTTCAATTTTAATTTTATACTTTAAAAAGAAATCATCATCATTAATAACTTCCGAATTGTCCCCACCAACTTTAACACCACAATTTGGGCAAAAATTGTCATTGACGTTTAATTTAAATCCGCAATTAGTACAAAAGTTAAATCCAATCATATTTACACCAATACAGTTATCTTTTCCTTAATTTTAAAATTACCAATTCAGAATCAGTTCCCCACCTCATCGGAGTGTCCATTGATCCCACACCTGTTGTGACATGAATATAGTTACCTGATTTATTTTTAAAAAGTCCCTTATTATATTTAAACAGAATATTTGCAAAATTCACTACCGGATAAAACTGTCCACCATGAGTATGGCCAGACAATTGGATATCAAATCCCCATGATGAAAATTCTTCCCAATTATAAGGAACATGATAGTTAATAATATTTATCAAATTAGGATTTAAACTATTCTTTATTTCATCGGAAGATGGTGTTGGAATATCATCAAAACTATATGTCAAACCATATATGTTTAGATTTTCAAATTCAAAATTATCATTATCCAAAACAATGATTCCTGCATTGTGACATGCTTCAACAACATTTTCAATACCCATATAAAAATCATGATTTCCTGGCGTGAAAACTATAGGCATCTTTACATCTTTCAAGCCGTCAAAATCATGAGGCTCCACAACCGATGAACCGTCAGCCAAATCTCCGGAGATGATGGCAATCTGACAGGAATCTTCCAATTCTTTTAATTTTTCCGCAATTTGTGAAATTATTTGTTTGTGCCTTACGGCACCAAAATGAACATCAGACATATGAACAATATTTATATCCCTAGTTAAATTATCAAATTCCAATATTTTAGCATTGACAACTAATTTAGTAGCTTTGTAATAGTTATAAACTCCCAAAACAGGAACAATTGCCAACATCATATAAACAATAAAATTAGGAAGAGCAATTAAACTGCCAAGTGCATAAATGAATACGATATCAATTAAAAACATCAGTGATGCCCACATCCAAATACCATCGACGGTTTGAAAAAATCTTCCGACGATTGTTGATTTTCGTTCTTCGAAAAACATTGGAATACAACGCATCAAACCTATTAGAACACTTATTACGATTAAAATTACATCATCAACTCCGCCAAACAGTAAAAAAATATATTTTAAAAGGAAGAATTGAAAAATAATGTAAAATGGAGTACTGATTAATACTCTTTTTGTTCTAAAACTCATGTTACTATCCTCACATCATACTATATAACAACAACTATTTAATAATAAAACATACAAAAAAAGAAATGTTAAAAATTTGTACAAAATCCATGGAGGTGATTTATTGAAAACTGACAATAAAAAGCAAGAAATCAAATCAACCACACAAAAATCAGCAAAAATTGAAAATGAAAATAAAAGATATGCTGAATATGTTGTTCTTAAAGCTGTTGGTTATCCATTTGATTTTAGTCTAATGGAAAACGACTTTGAAATTACAAACGTGAAATTATTTGAAGAATATGCTCGAGAACAATGGTTGGGACTGGAAGTAAATGAAAATTCCTATCTTTTTGATCAAAAAATCATACCTGATTATGGATTTGAAATTGTAACTGCAAAGCCTGACGGGTCAATAATTTCTGAAAAAACCAAAATCAAACTTATTAATGAAGAATTAAATAAGTCATCAGATGAAATTAAAGTCGTCAATAACATAAAACTCTCAGATATCGTCGGTCAGCAAAATGCTAAAAATAAAATTAAAGTTTTAATCAAATATTTGGAAAATCCTGAGAAGTTTGGACCTTGGGCTCCAAAAAATATTTTATTTTACGGACTTCCAGGTACTGGTAAAACCATGCTTGTTAAAGCTTTAGCAAATGAGCTTGAAGTTCCGCTCCATTTAATTAAAGCCACATCATTAATAGGAGAACATGTTGGAGACAGTGCATCTAAAATTCATGATTTATTTAAAAAAGCTTCAGAAAAATCACCATCAATAATATTCATTGATGAAATGGATGCCAACTCACTTTTAACTGAAATGGATGGAATTAATGAAAATGAATCTGTTATAACCATAGGTGCAACAAATAATCCTACCAGTCTTGATTATGCTGTTAGAAGCAGATTTGAAGAAGAAATTGAATTCAAATTACCTGATGACCATGAAAGGTTAACCATTCTGGAAAATAATCTAAAAACAATACCTTTAGAATATGATTTGAATTTAGGAAAAATAGTTAAGCTTACCAAAGGATTATCCGGAAGAGATTTAAAAGAGAAAATACTGAAAACAGCTCTTCACAATGCCATCGCCAATGATGAAGACATAATCACAATGAAACATATAGATTATGCACTTAAATCAACTAAAGTAAAAAATAACGAAGTTAAAGGAATGTTTGAATAATTAAATAAATATTCCGCCGCTGCAATAACTTCCTTATTTTCATCTTTTGCAGCATCCTTAACATTTTTGGAAATATCAAAAAATATCTTATTCACAATAGAATTTGTTAAATTATTTAAAATTTTTGCACTATCATCTACATCAGCCAATTTAACTAATGCTTTTTTAGTTTCACGTTGTCGTATCTCTTCCATTGATGCTCTTAAACTTGCAAGTATTTGCTCAACTTCCATTATTTTAAAGGTTTCTTTAAGTAAAATGAACTCTTCATCGATGATACTTTCTGCTTGAGCAAATTCCTTAATTCTGAGATTAGTATTTTCGTCTGCAATTTCCCTCAAATCATCGATATTGAATAATTTAACACCAATTTCACAGACATCTTCAGAGATATCACGAGGATTAGCAATGTCAACCATCATCAAACTACTATGGTCTCTTTCAATGCCTAATAATCGTTCTTTAGTGATAATTGCATGAGGAGCACTGGTGGCACTGATAACCAAATCCGCAGTTGCCAAATATTTTTCAAGATCATTGAATAAGATTGCTTCACCGCCCAAATCCTGAGCCAATTCAACAGCAACATAATAAGTTCTATTTGCCACAAAAATAGCATTTAAATCTTTCTCTGCAAGTGCTTTAGCAACCAATCTGCCCATTTTTCCAGCACCAATAACCAAAACGGATTTGTCATCCAAACTACCCATATGTTTTTCAGCCAAATCAATAGCTGCAGACCCGATTGAAACAGAACCCTTATTGATATTAGTTTTATTCCTAACAACTTGACCTACGTGAATGGCTTTAGTAAAAATAGTATCTAAAGACTTGCCGCAATGATGGTCCTTAACAGCCTTATGCTTAGCATCTTTAACCTGGCCTAAAATTTGGTCTTCACCAACAATCATAGATTCCAAACCAGAAGTCATACGCAGGAGATGCATAACTGCAGAATTACCATATTCAATAATTATACTTTGATTTTCATGTGACAACAGCTCATCATCTTCAGAAATATAATCATTTTTAATGTAATACTCTTTACGGTTACAGGTTGAAATCTCAACATATTCATTTACGGAATATTTTTCCTGTAATTTCCAAAATAAATCATCAATATCCTTTGAAATATTTTCCATAGATTGAATATCTGCAATTTTATGGTCAACTCTTAAATTTAATATCAATATAATCCCCTTATTAAATTATCAATGTAATTTTTAGCATCATCCATTTGCCTGTTTTCAACAAATTCCTCAATCTGTTCATCTTCAAAAATTTCATAGAGAACCTGTCTGCGTTCTTTTTGATTTTTAACGACCTTCTTTAATTCCAAACGAGCATAATCCTGAAGTTCAATTTCCAAAATATCTTCTTCAGTAATTATAGATTGGATTTTCTTTCTAAGTTGCCTAGCCATTAAAGGACTTTTACCATTAGTAAAAATAGATATCTCAATGTCACCAATTTCAAAACTTGTAGGAACGATTATATCCCCTTTTTGCGGGAAATCAGCCCTATTAACCAACTTATCCCGAGCAATGCCCGAAACATATTCCGATAATTTCTCATCACCGCTTGCAATAACTACCAAGTCAGACCATCCGACAACTTCATCAATATCATCGACAGAATATAAAACAGCACCTTTATCTTTCAAATCGTCAGATAAATTATTTCCAGCCAATCTTACATTAGCCCCGTGGTCTAAAAATTTATTGGCACGTCTGGATGCGACTTCCCCAGTACCTAAAATAAATACATTTAAGTTAGATGTTTTAAAATAAAGAGAAGTCCAATCCATTTTAATCAGATTTTTCAATTGATTTGGCATGCAATACTTTAACTGCAGCTCTCAAATCATTATTACAATCAGTTAAGACTTTCATTGCTTCAAGTTTGCTAATGTGAAATGTCTCTGCCAATGCTTCAGCTCTTTCATCAGGGTCAGGTTTTTTTACTCCAACCAATTTTTCAGATAATTGCTTTTTTAAATCCAAATACTCATCATGACTCATCCCCATATTTTTTAAAGTCATATCTCTTAAAGGACATGGTTTTGATGGTTTACAACACCATACAAGTGATCCAAAACAAGTCCCTGCCCCTTCACCTAATCTAGTTTCTTTTCCAAATTGAATTTTTATGTCAACGAACTCTTGAGGAGTTAAATTAACTTCTTGCAATGCATTTAATACAGGGCATGGTTTTACAGGAGGGCAGCAAAAAGCAAGTCCTCTTATGTCTCCTCCCCTACAAATATGAGATGGTGCATCTTCCCAAGTCATGATAATCCTCCAAAAATAATTTTCATTAATTGTTTGATAAATATAAAATAATAATATAATGTATTAAAACTTTAAATATATAATCTTTTTTGTAAAAAATAATTTTAACATTAAATTCAGTTAAGTATTAAAAAAATGGAAGTTGAGAGAAGATATGGAACTTTGCTACATTTTTCACAAGTTCAATTATGAATTTTATAATGATAACAATATTTTGCATCTATATAGGATGCCCATTGACTCAATATCATATTTATACTCAGCAATATGGCCAACCACACTCTATTAATCAAAATCAATAACTATCAGCAGTATTCTGACTTGCAAAAAAAGTATTTGAATTTGGTCCAACGGCACAATAATGTTTAAAAACATTATTTGACTATATTTAATATTGATATGAAAAAAGAAACAAAAATTATTGAAAACATTACCATCACATTAGAACGAAAAAACATTAAAAACATGTATTTACGAATTTTACCTCCCTACGGAGAGGTGAAAGTATCCGCACCATTATTTTTATCTGATGAAGACATCACCAATTTCATAAAATCAAAAAAGGATTGGATATTGAAAAAACAAAAATACATTATCGAAAATGACATAAAAGCCCCATTAAAATACACCACCGGAGAAAAACATTATTTATGGGGCAAAGAATACACTTTACGGCTAATTTCCAATGAAAATATAAAAAATGTTTTGATAGATGAAGAAAAATCAACAATGTATTTGCCAGTCCCAAAAAGAAGCACAATAGAAAAAAGAGAAAAGATACTGAATGAATTTTACAGATCCGAAATGAAAAGAGCAATACCTCCTGTTTTAGACAAATGCTCTAGAATTGTTGGAAAAAAACCTTCAGAAGTTAAAATAAGAAACATGAAAAACTGGGGAAATTGCAGATATCACGATAAACGAATCACATTAAATTTAAAACTGGCAAAAAAAGATCCAATATGCCTAGAATATGTCATGATTCATGAACTTTGCCATCTAATAGAATTCAATCATGGAAAAAAATTTAAAAAATTAATGGACACATATTGTCCAAATTGGAAAACAATAAAAAAAAGATTAAATGAATAAGAAAACTATCTATTTTCTTTTAGCATGTCTTCTTTTTCATCTGGAGTTAATTGCTGAACTATTTCTTCAGGAGTTCCAATATCCAATATTTTTCCTCCTCTCATTAAAGCAGCACGGTCACAAACATCTAAAACAAAGTCCATATCGTGAGAAATAATAATGAATGTTTGTTCTAATTCTGTACGGGCTTTTAATATTGAGTCAGTTACAACAACACGAGTAACTGGGTCCATAGTACCAGTAGGCTCATCCAAAACAATGAGATTAGGCTCTTTAATTAAAACTTGTGCAAGTGCAACCCTATGTTTTTCTCCAACACTTAATTGATCAGGATATTTGTCAAGAATTGCAGAAGCAGTTGCATCAGAGAACCCGACAGTAGTTAATGCGTGAGTAGCTTTAATTTTACCAAATTCCGCAGGTAAATTTAAACTGATTGCATCGGTTAAATTACCTAAAATAGTTCTGTGAGGATATAATGAATATTCTTGGTGTAATAAACCAATGTAAGGCATGATACGACCACGATTAAGCGGACCTACTTTAGTCATGTCAACCCATTCATCACCAAGTTTAATTTGAATGTCACCACTACTTGGTTCAGTCAAACCCATCAACATTCTGGTTGTAGTAGTTTTACCGGAACCACTTAAACCTACAATACCAAAGATTTCCTCTTTATTAATGTCCAAGCTAATTCCATCAACCGCTTTCACCACTCCTCTTTCAATTGAGTAGTAATGTTTTTTAACATCTTGAAGAATAACTTCTTTTTCACCGAATTCTGGAATTTCTGGTTTTTCAGGAATTGGCACTGTTTCCATAAACTGATCAACAACAGTTTGAGGCTCGCCTTCTTCTTTGATTTGGCCGTCTTCTAACCAAATAACATTGTCTGCAAGTTCTGTCATTACTTCAGGCCAGTGAGAAGTAATTAACATGGTGATTCCTTCATCTTTTACTCCTTCTTTTAGAGTATTATGTAATTTTACTGCAGTTTGAGGGTCTAATGTACCTGTTGGTTCATCAGCCAAAAATGTCATTGGCTTTTTAGCAAGTTGTCTTGCAAGCACTACCCTTTGTTTTTCTCCACCACTTAAGTCACGAGCAATATGGGTAATCCTATGGTTCATTTGAACCATTTCTAGTAACTCTAAAGCAAAATATAAACCTTCTTCATAATCCATATCTTCAGGCATTGCCCTCATTACATTTTCAATTACGGTTTCTTCATCATATAATGCAAAGTTACGTTGTAACATAATAGCTATTCTTCTTTTAATACTTGCAAATAACTTTCTTTCAGCATTAAAGAAATCAACTTCCTTAGCTTCAAGAGTTCCGCCACAACTACATCTTTCACCAACATGGGACGGAGAGTCTACAGCCAAACAATCTGGACAAACAGCAAGATTCATTATAATATTACCTGCATCAGGCTTATAATCTAATGTACCTCTAAGCATGTTAATTAAAACAGATTTTCCACTTCCACTACGTCCTAAAATACCTAATGTTTCCCCTTCATTAATCTTCAAATTAATATCTTTAAGAACATCAACACCATCAAAATTTTTTGTAATATTCTTAAGTGTAATAAAATCCATGAAATCACCTATTAACATATTTTATATTATAAACTATTAATAATACTTTCTAATAACAATTGTTTTAAAAATATTAAAATTGAGAAATATTAAAATCTAGATTACCTGAAATAACTGCCCTTGCTATTGAAAATCCATAAACACCAGAATTAATCATTTTTTCAATATTCTTTTCACAATTCATGGAGTTATTTCCAATTACTTTAATATTGGTATTATCACAAATCTCATTTACGAGATTATAATCAGCATCAAAAACACCTTTTTTCATAGCATCAATATGCAAATAATCCGCACCGGCATCGTCAATTACTCCAGCAACATCCAAAGTATCAACTCCATCAACATTGGCCCTAATCTTAACTGAAACTTCAGATTTTACATTTTCAACAACTTCAGATATGAAATTTCCCAAATTAGGATTTTTCAACATTTCCTGCCCACAACCAATAGATCGGATTTCATCTTGGCGACAATGACAATTAATTTCAACAATATCCAAATTTCTAATTTTACCCACTTCAATAATCGGTTGTGGAGTTGTTGCCCGAACATTTGCAGATACTTTTACATCACTATGAACTTTTTTAATAGAAGCAACTTCATTTTCAATATATGAAAAAATTTCATCTAAAGGAAAATCAAATTCTTTTCTTCCCCTTTCAATAATCTTTTTACTTGCTTCGATTGTTGGCGCATCTAAACTATATCCACCTAAAGTAGCCACATCAAAACCCAATGGAATAACACGATTTAAAAAATCAGAATCTGATAATCCCGCCATAGGCGCAACTACTTTCATCATAAAATCACTTAGTATTCTTTTTCAATTACCCAAGTCCACATTTCATTATTATTAGCTCTGATTTCTTCAAGACCAATATCAGCAGCCATATATGCAGCATCTTCAGCATTTTTGCCTCTGCCAATACCAGCTTTAAGTTTAATGCCTATTTCTTCATCGATTTCAACCATGATTTCTTCAATTTCTTTTTCAGATAAACCGTTACATGGTGACATGAAATTATCCCCACCAATGAAGAACAATAATGCTCCTTTTTTAATTAATTTAGTCATCAAATAATGTTGAGCCTTATTAACCATGAAACTTGTATCAAAAGCAGATTCAATATCAGTCAATGTTTCAGTAACACTATTTATATCAATGTGTGCAGCCTGAACATAGCTATCTTCTTCACTTACCAAACTGTCAATAGCTAAAATTTCTTTTCTTTCACCGGATTGTGCACTACCTGCATTTTGAAGAGCAATAGTTGCCAATTTTTGAGCTTCATGCGGAGTTTCAGCAGCTCCTACACCCATACTTATTGTAATAGGATATCTATTTCTGATTGATCTTTGAATTCTTAAATGGTCCTCTTCATCAAGGCCATTTGAAATTGCAAGCAAATTATCAAATCTAGTAAAGAATACTAAACCTTTCTTATTACCAAAATGATTATTTAAGTCAGCAAATAAACTAGCTTGAAGCATTTGTAAATCAGATTCTGTACGTGGTCTTGGAGTTACAGTC
>ONUN01000060.1 GCA_900320955.1 uncultured Methanobrevibacter sp.
TGATGACTTTTTCTTTAAAGGTGCTCCATTAGTGATAGTTGTTGCAAGTAAAAGTACGGTTGACGGCGGTCTTGCAAGTTCATATATGGAAATTATGGCTGAAAGCCTAGGGCTTGGAGTATTATACAGCGGATTTTTTGTAATGTGCAGCAAAATGAGCCGCAGCCTTAAAAAGCTGCTTGATTTGGAAAAGGGATATGATGTAGTTACATGCATGGTAATTGGATATCCAGACGTGAAATATCAAAGAATTGTTCCCCGCAAGGAATTGAAAGTGAAAAAGCTTTAAAGAATATATTTTTTTAAAAAATTATTAAATTTTGAATACTCTAAAAAATTCAAAGCATTGAAGAAAAAAATAATTATAAGTATTATCGAAGCCAAATAGTTTAATATAAATATTTTGGAGGCATAATTTGAATAAACTTGCAAAAATTTTAACAATTTTTATAATAACAATTTTTGCCATCACTGCAGTAAGTGCAGCAGACAATTCAACTGACAACAATATTGGCATTGAAGATTCAACTAATGAACTTGTTAGTTTGAATACTACAGGCACTTTTACAGATTTATCTAATGAAATAGATGAAGTTGAGGATGGGGGCGAGTTGAATATCACAAAAGATTACAAATACGAGTCCGGCTCAAAGGATGGGATAATAATTAACAAAAGCATTACTATTAATGGAAACAATCACAAAATTGATGGTAATGGCCAATCAAGAATATTCTCCACATATAACGGCAACATTACATTAAAAAATCTTATTCTGATTAATGGAAACCATAAAAATGGCGGAGCAATATATGCACATAAAAATATAACATGCAGTAATGTTGTTTTTGAAAACAATCATGCTGCAGAAAAAGGTGGTGCAATATATGTTGAAACCGGCCTTAATGTAGACAATTGTGTTTTTGATGGGAATTTTGCTCCAGAAGGAGGAGTGATATTCATCAAAATACGAGCTAAAGACAATTATACATTGGTTGGTCCTGGAGATGACAGCGATTACTCAAATGATACTGGAAATTACACATATAATGAAACTGATGATGACAATGAAAATTTCACAGAAGGCAATGAAAGTTCTACATATGATGATTCTCTAAAATTTAAATTCAATATTGAAAATTCAATTTTTAGAAATACAAACAATATAATTCGAGGAATGGTTTATTGCGATTCAGACCAAACGTTATCAGTGAAAAATTCAATCTTCATGAACTCAACAGCATCATATGCAACAGCAATATATGCAACAAATTCATATGTACTATGCAACAACACAAAATTCATTAACCTATATGCCACAAAGACTGCGGGAGCTTTGGCATTAACAGATACATGCTACCCCACTATTGAAAATTGTAGCTTCGTGAATGTATCATCATTCAATAATGCAGGATGCATCCTTAATGATGTAAATGGATGGAGCAGAGGAAGTGCTGCAACTTTATTAATAAATAATACGGAATTCATCAATTCACACAGCAGATATGGTGGAGCCTTAATTCAACTTGGAGGAAAATTGGAAATTCGAAATTCCAAGTTCATCAATAATTCTGCTGTCTATTCAGGTGGTGCAATCTATACTTCAAATTTAATCGAGGCAACAATTAACCTTACTGATATTATCAACGCAAAACCAATAGAAGAGCCAGGATTTGCAATCGTGAATTCAACATTTATCAATAACAAATTAGATTTCACAGACGATTTGTCAAATGGTGGAGCAATATATGCTGATGCAAGCATTTTAAATATAAGTGGTTCCCGATTCATCAACAATACAAAAAATGCAATATATGTATATTCAGGAGGATACATTATAAGGAATTCAACTTTTGAAAATAATAAAGAAGCTGTTCATAGCTTATACCTAAAAAAATCTATTTTAAATGACAATGACTATTCAGATGACATTTTAGTTGAAAATCTTACCGATACCAATTATGTTCTTATTATGAACGGAACAGGTTTGAAAATAAAATTAATAAACAATACAATAACTGTTGAAAATCTTCCGGCACGTTATGACTCCCGTGATTGGGGATGGGTGAGTTCAATAAAAGATCAAGGATTTTCCGGAGGCTGCTGGGTTTTCTCAACATGTTCAGCATTAGAAACCGCCTTGCTTAAAGCAACCGGAATCGAGTATGATTTCTCAATACAAAACATACAGAAAAACTTATTAAGATACTCAAAATACGGTAACAGTGACATTGCTGAATCAGGATTTACATACATGGCCTTAAATTACCTTCTTGGATGGTATGGGCCAATCTCTACAGAACTTGATTCCTTTGACATATATGGAAAAATCGACCATGTAATTTTTACAAATGATACAATCCACATCCAGGATGCCGAACTAATCGATAGACGTGCAAATACATCAGACAATGCTAAAATAAAAGAAGCCATATTGAAATATGGTGCAGTAACAGGAGACCTGTTTATAACATACGCATCCCCATATTTCAATACAAATACTTCTGCATGGTATTACAATGAAACTAAAGAAACACATGCAAACCATGCAATTTGTGTTGTTGGATGGGATGACAATTACCCTGCAAGCAACTTTTTAATAACCCCACCTGGAAACGGAGCATGGATTATTAAAAACAGCTACGGCAAGGACAAATATGATAATGGATTCCTATATGTGTCATATTATGACACTGTATTCGGAAATGACAGCCAATTTATTGGATTCGTACTTGAAAACACTGAAAACTATAATAAAAACTATCAGACCGATATTAGTGGAATGCTTAACTTCGAAACCAAAGCAGAAAATTATACCTATAAAAATTCATACCAATCAATTGGAGATGACTTCATAAGCGCTGTTGGAACATATTTCAACGAAAAAAATGAAGATTATGTTGTCGAGATTTATGTTAACAACAAACTGAAATTAACACAAAAGGGATCATCTCCATTTAGAGGATTCCACACAATCAAGCTAAGCAAAAGCATTCCTATAAAACAAGGAGACCTCTTTACCGTTGTTATGAAAACACATTCCGTTCCTATATTAAATGAAACAAGAGTGCATTCCAAAGCAAACGTTTCATTTGTTGACAATGGAACTGGATTTAGAGATGTAACCCTTAAAAATCAGGCCATTCCTCTAAAAGTTTATACAAAACCTTTAGAAAATTTAAAAACAACCATAAAGACATCTGATGTGACCACAGCATACAATGGTGGAAAATACCTGACTGTAACAGTCAAAGATGTTTATGGCGATGTGTTAACCGGCGTTAAGGTAAGCATTAAACTTTCAAATGGAGCCGTCAAAACAATAAAAACAAATAAAAACGGACAAGTCAAATTGCCATTAAACGGTTTGGTTCCAAAAACATATACTGCAACAATCACTGTAAATGGCTTTGGAAAGTATATTAAAACCACTGCCACTGCAAAAATTACAGTTAAAAAAGATACACCGAAAATATATGCTAAAGCAAAAACTTTCAAAAAATCTTTAAAAACTAAAAAATATACAGTAACAGTGAAAAGCAGCAAAGGCAAAGTCGTTAAGAACCTTAAAGTTACCTTAAAAGTAAATGGTAAAACTTACGCTGCTAACACCAACTCCAAAGGTAAAGCAACCTTTAAAATTACCAAATTAAGTAAAAAAGGTACTTTTAAAGCTAAATTGACCTTTAATGGAAATGCATTATATAACAAAGCAACCAAAACCGTGAAAATTAAAATTAAATAGGAATCATCCGATTCTTATTTATTATTCTTTTTTTTTGATCCCATTGAATCCACCCAAATTGTTTTTTCATCACCCCAATAATGCAATGCCCCATCACACATTATTGAATTGATTCTTCAAAAAAAGAATTCCACCATTTACAGGTTAAATTTTTAAATTGAATAACTTTATTAACTTCATTTTACTAAAATTTTAATATCGATACGAACATTTCTACACAAGGAGGTAAAAATGAATATACAATATAAAAGAATATTACTGATTTTAGTAATTCTATCAATAATGGCAACAGTGAATTGCGTTAGCGCAATAGACGATATAAATACCAACACCACAAGTTCAAAAACCCTTGAACCATATATTTCATCCAATAGCGATGATGATTTAAGTGATGGAATTCAAGAAAATAGCTTACGATATGCTATAAATCACGCTTCGAATGATTCCACAATATACTTAAAAGAAGGCAATTATAAAGGAGAAGATAACAGAAACATTACATTAGACAAATCCATTACAATTATCGGTAAATCAAAAGAAAATACAATAATTGATTGTGAATACTCCGGAAGATTATTTACAATGAATTCAAACAGCAAATTAACCTTGATCAATCTTACTTTAACAAATGGTAATTTAACTGGCAATGGAGGACTAATTTATAATGAAGGCGGTCAAATTACAATCAAAAATTGCATATTAAGCAATTCCAAAGGATATAAAAACGGAGGTGCCATATACAATAATCTTGGAACCTTGAATATTGAAGATACATGTTTTATAAACAATAGTGCATACAAATATGCGGGAGTTATCTATACCATTGGACAAACCACTATAAAAAATTCCAATTTTACCCAAAACTACCTGACAGCACAGGAAGCTGTGGGAGCCTGCATTGCATCAAATGGAAAACTAAACTTAGACGGATGCATTTTTTCAAAGAATTTTGTACGTTATTCAGCAGCTGCCTTGTTAAACCTTGGAAATGCAACAATCAACAACTGCAGGTTTGAATACCTAACTACAAACTATACTGCAGGAGCCATAAGTAACCACAATTATGCCATCATAAACAACAGTTATTTCGGATTTAATAATGTCAAATATTATGCAGCTGCAATTCTAGCACCACCAAGCGGCCAGCATGTTATAACAAAAGTTTACAACACTATTTTCGAACAGAATCATGCAGGAAACCATGCAGCAGTAACCAATAATTTTAAAGATACTGAACTTATCATGGAAAAATGTGCAATTGTTGGAAATTACATTAAAAAGGATAGTACCTACGGAGATATTTCACTAGATGATAATGCAACCGTACAATACTGCTGGTGGGGACAAAACAACATAAGCTCCTATTATTACTCCCAACATGACGGAAATTACAATCCTGAAAAAATCAATGCATCCAGATGGCTAATCATGACATTTACATCAAATGGAATTGTCTATAAAAATAAAAATAATGTCGTAACTGTAGATTTAAACCATTACTTTGATAATGAAACAAAAGAAATCCATAAATTGAATGAAAACATCAATCTCCCATTGGAAGTTACAGTCTACACAAATTCAAAAGCCATTACAAAAAAACTAAAAAACGGCATAGCAACTTTTAATATTAAACCAGCAGACAAAGACGATGTGATTTATGCAAAAATCAACAATCAAACATTGGCTATGGATGTGAATTCAAAATATTCAACATTAATTGTGAATGATTTTACAAAATATTATAAAAGTAGCAAAAAACTATCAGTAAAATTAGTGGACTGCTATAATAATGGAGTTAAGGGTGAAAAAGTATCCATCATAATGGCTGGAAAAACATATAATACTTATACCAACAATAAGGGGATAGCCAGCTTTAAAATAAAAGACACACCGAAAACTTTTAAGGTAAAAGTCATTTATAAAGGAAATGGATATTATACCGGAACTGAAAAATCCATAAAAGTAAAAGTGGTCAAACCAATTATTACATCTTCAAAAACCACTATCCGTAAAAACGGAAAATTTGTTGTCACATTTAAAAATGCAAATAAAAAAGCAATAAAACATGTTAAGGTTAAATTTAAAATTAACGGAAAAACATATTTTAAAACAACAAATGCCAAAGGACAGGCAAAAATCACCATTAATCTAAAAGCAAATAAAAAATATATCATTAAAGTTGGCTTCAAGTCAACTGAAACTTATGGAACCACCACTTTAACTAAAAAAATTAAAGTAATCAAATAATCAATTATCTTAGGATAATTGATTTATTTTTTTATTGAATATTATCTTTTGTTTTTCAGCCTAAATCATTGATTATCACAAAACATTTAAGTTATCAAAACCAAGACAATATAAAAGCAATATGGATTTAACAGATTAACTGAAGAATTACAAAAAAGGATAATATGATTAATTTTGAAGGAATAGAAATTGACCAGGACTTATTAGAAAGAACAAATCCCATATTTAATACTGCCAAAATGACTCTTTTTCAATTGGCAGCGACAGGTCATGAAGATGCCGAAGCTGTAGCCAAAAAGCTGAATCTTACTCAAAAAGATACACAAGACAGTAAGACCGTTAAGGCCGATGAGGCCGACCTTTTTATTAACAGCATTATTATGGAAGTAAGATACTTTACTAATGGAAAACTCGCTAAGGAATCAGGTTTTACAGAAGTTGACTTGCCATGTGGTTTCACACCCAGAGCCATTGAATTTGCAAAAAGCGGCAAGAAATATGTTGGAATGGACCTTCCCGCAACAATTAATGAAGTCGAACCTGCCATTTTGTCATTGCTAGATGAAGAGCAGAAAAAGCTTGTCAATTTCGAGGGTGTTGATGCAACCAATTATCAATCGCTCAAGTCAGCATTTGACAAGATTGACGGAAAGGTATGTATAACAACAGAAGGACTCCTGATGTATCTTACAGATTCTGAGATGGATGCCATGTGCGATAATATTAAAAAGATTCTTGCAGAGCATGGTGGATATTGGATTACTCTTGATCCGGAGATATCTCTTCTGTACGTTTTGATAGTGAAAGCGTTCTATGGAGAGAGAACAAGAGAGATTATGTATCAGTCAAAGTATAGAATAGAGGACAAATCCGATGTAGAAACCATACAAAATACAATAACCATTAGTGTGCGAAGTGATGTTCAGGAAAATATGAAGAACGCAATAAATTACATTACATCCAAGGGATTTAAACTAGAGAGAATCCCATATGCCAATCACGTGCCTGAATTTAAAAGTTTAGAGAATGCAGATCCCAAGATTGTAGCCCAGATTAAGGAAGGCTTTAAGAGAGTATGCATATGGAAGATTACAGTTGATGAATCAGATAATGTTGATATTTCCGATGGCAAAACCGAATCTTTTAATGCAGATGCCTCAATTGATGGCGATAGACTTAATCTAAACTTGACAGGAAATTTAGATAGCTTAAGCGCACCTAAGCTTCTTGCCAGTTATGAGAAAATTAAAAAAGACAATACTCTCAACAGCGTCTTCATTGATTGTTCTAAACTAGATTATGTATCATCTGCAGGTCTTCGTGTTCTTCTTATTATGCAAAATGACTGCGAGGATGGAGTTACAATGAAGTCATGTAATGAAACAGTTATTGAAGCTTTATCAAACACCAATATAACTCATCAACCTTAATCATCAACCAACATGATTTTTTTATTTTTAATTAAAATTGTTTAAATCCTAAAATAAGCAATATGAAGAATTTTTCTAAATGAACTGACTTTAATATGAAACATATTATTTTTAATCCATATCTTTAATTTTTCTTGCAAAAAGTATCACTAAACTAATAGCTATAACCCAAGTAACTGATTTTCTTATAATTGATTCAAAAGATAAATCAATATTATTAAAATTGACCCCATATGAACCCAATATCATAGATATTAAGAAAAATATCATAATTAATGAAATCAAAAGTAGTATGCATCCTTTCTTTCTTCTAACTTCAAATGATAAGATTTTATTGAATTTATCTGGAATGACAAATAATATTTGAAAAATTAAGGTAATTAAACCTAAAGTTATTGCCATGGTTAAGTTACTTAATTTAAATGCATTAAAATAACCGTAAATTCCCACAGCCAAACTTAACAATCCATACCATGTTGGAATATAACCTAAAATAATTTCTTCCCCTTCAATACAAATGATTCCTAAATTCAATTGGTTTAAAAAATAACTAATTGTAATTATTGCAATAATGATTCCTGGAACTGAAAATACCATTAATTTAGACAAAAATTCATAAGTACTGCCAAATCTAATATCTGACATGATTTTATATTTCTTTTCCAATCTTTCATAATCCAAAATGTAATAAAACCAAGGACTAAACAAAATGCAATATAATATCCAAATTACAATACTAAAAAAGTCATTTAAATTAATATATGTTAATATGGCCAATAATAAGAGAGGAACAGTGTAAATTAGTATAGAACATACTCTTTCCACCATTGATAAACTTTTAATGTCCAATGGAAACATTATTTTCAATATTCGTGAATTGCCCATATTCA
>ONUN01000033.1 GCA_900320955.1 uncultured Methanobrevibacter sp.
GGAGGAAAATTAATGTCAACAAAAGTTGTAGAAATTAAAACATTAAAAGTTGGAAAATATATTGTTTTAGGCGGAGAAGCTTGTAAAATTATTAGTTATACTACTTCATCTCCAGGTAAACACGGAGCAGCAAAAGCAAGAATTGAAGCTGTAGGTGTATTCGACAACCAAAAAAGAAGTCTCGTTAAACCTGTAGATAACAAAGTAGATATTCCTATCATCGACAAAAGATTAGGTCAAGTTATTTCCATTCAAGGTGACAACGTTCAAATCATGGACATGGAAAACTATGATACCATCGACTTACCAATGCCTGAAGAGTTAAAAGACGACATCGTCGAAGGTATTGAAGTTGAATACATTGTCGCTTTAGGAAACATGAAAATAATGAGAACTAGAGGATCTGCTTAATTCCTCTAATTATTTTCCTTTTTAGATAAATTATGCTTTTAAATACATACGAACCGTGGAAATTTGCATTTTCATCTGAAAATGAAGAAATAAAAGAAAATTCATTTGGGATAATCGGAGTTCCCTTTGACAGCACTACTTCTTATCACTCCGGTGCACGTTTAGGACCAATTGTTGTGCGCGAAGCATCATTTGGTTTTGAAAAATTTAATACTGTTTTTAACAAGGACTTGACAGCCACATTTTATGATTTCGGTGACGTCAACGTTGTTCCTGGAAACTGCGAAAGGACATCACTGATTGTTGAGGATACCGTCAATGAAATTTTGGATCTGAATCTCAAGCCGATTATAATCGGAGGGGAGCATTCCTCATCAATTGGAGCCATCAAGGCATTGTGCGAAAGGTATGAAAAATTGACAGTGATTCACCTTGACGCTCACAGAGACCTTGCATTCGATTTCGTCGGCGAAAAATACTCTCATGCAACAGTAATGAGAAGGGCTCATGAAATGGGTGCCGATCTGGTACAAATCGGAATAAGATCCTCATCAATGGATGAAGAGGAATTCGTAAAGTCAACATACAATATCCAGACATTCAAAAACAAGGATGCCCACAAGCACATGGATGCAATAAAATACTATTTGACCAACATCGATGGGCCAATCTACATTTCAATAGACATGGATGTCATAGACCCTGCCGTCGCCCCTCATGTAGGAAATCCGACACCTGGCGGATTGCTTGTTCATGAAATAGAATCAATTCTAAAGACCTTGTGCCATAAGACTATTGTAGGCTTGGATGTCGTTGAAACTGCTGCAGACAGACTTGGCGATGCCACTGCCGTTGTGGCCTCAAAAATAATCTATGATTTTTTAACCCTTGTGGAATAATTATTTAACCTTATTTTTTAATATTATATCATATGAGAATAAGAGCGCCAATAATCATTGAAACAATTTTTCTTTTGATAGCATTTTCAATCTATTTTGTCACTGGAAATGTGTTTTTCATATATAATTTTGCATTTATCGGAACTTCCGTAGCTGTTGGTGTGTTTTTGACTCAAAACGGCTATAAGTTCGGTCGAAATATCATAATGCTTGCGGTAGGATCATATATTTTGATAAATATGGGAATATTGGGCAGGGAAAATCTTCTGCTTTCAGGATTTTGGTATTGTCTGTTTTTAGGTGTCTTTGAAGCGGCTGTAATTCACTTTCTTATAGCTAAAATTGCAGGTCCGTTCATATTTGGCCGTGGATGGTGTGGATATGCCTGCTGGACTGCAATGATATTGGATTTGCTTCCCTACAAGACTCCTGCACATGAGCGAAAGGACTGGGGATATGTGAGGTATGTGCTCTTTGTATCCATATTGTGTCTTGTTTCAGTGCTATTCATATTCAAGGTAAACGGTCTGGATACTGTTTTGTTTTATATGTTTGTCATTGGAAATGTCATCTACTATGTTGTAGGGATATTATTGGCATATATGCTAAAGGACAATCGTGCATTTTGCAAATATGTATGTCCTATTACAGTATTTTTAAAGATGTCAAGCTATTTTTCACTTTTGAGAATAAAAGTCAACAGGGATAAGTGCAATGAATGTGGAAAATGCATGAAAAAATGCCCGATGGATGTTGAAATTCTAAATGATTCCAGAAAGAGGAAAAACGGGACAGAATGCATATTGTGCCTCAATTGCATTAAGGATTGTCCTAAAAATGCCTTAAAAATATGACATTGGATTATTTCGTTGGAATCCTTGCCAAAGGTAAGTTCAGGGAGATGGGTTGGCAAATGTATGCACTGGCAATTGTATTTTTAGTGTATCTGTTCTTTGGGCTTTAGATATTTTTAAAAATTAGTCGTTGTAGTTTTTTTCTACTTTGTCAAGATAATATTTGCCTTTGTCGGTGATGCTGTAGAATCTGTACCTTTTGTCATCTTCATTAAGACATTCCACTAATTCTGCTTCTTTTAGTGTCTTCAGGTACTTTGACACGTGATTGCTGTTGTCCTTAATGTCCTTGCTGATTTTTGAAGGAATCTTGTCTTCTTTTTCCAGTGATTTTAAAACGTTAATTCTTTTTTTGGACCTTGCCAGCAAGGATATGATGCTCATATCATCCTTTCTGCTCATGATTTTGAATTTAAATTTTGGCTATTTAATAGATATGTATAGGATATTAGCATGCTAATAGCAATGTTTATATTATGTGTGTAACATATTTATCAGTACTGAACTGGGGTGATATTTTCAGCAAAAAAGTTTTTCTCGTAATTCCCATTGTCATTGTTGCATTAATCCTTGTGATGCCAATCAGTTCTACTTATGATTTTGATGGGCATTTTACGATGGATGTTCCTTTGGGTAAACATTACAGTGATGTTGCATGGTGCCGGCCCAATGGTGCACTGGGATGTGCTGCCGAATATTGGGAAGATAGTGCCGGTTGTGAATTGGATGGTAATGAATTCATTGTTTATTATTATAATAATTCTCTGCTGGTTGAAGGCGAATCAAATGCATTACAGCATTCGCTCAATGGTTTAAATACATCATATTTGTATAAAATTAAGCAAAAGGATGGCAATTTGTTTGTATTAACCAATGATATCGGAATGAGAAATATGCCTCCCTATCTTGTAGGTACTGCAAATGAGGATGGCAGTCAAGTAGTTTTTGTTGGAGGATATCATCTCAATGACTTGAAAAGATATGCAAATTCTGTTGAATTTAAATAGGTGAAAATATGTTGGTTCGTAATTTGGATTTTTTATCCATTCCTAAAGAGTTTTCCAAAGTTGAAATCGAGATTTATGACACTAGATCCATTGCTTTGGTCTACATTAACGGTAAAGGATATTCTTTGGTTTTAAAAAGTGAAGATGTTATTGATTCTGTATTTCTATTAAAAACTGATATTGTCCCAAGCAATGTCAACGAACATTCTGACAGGGAAGATTTCATTAATGTAATTAAAATGCTCTTGGATAATATTTATTCAGTTGCAGATATTAAGGAATATGAAAAGCAACATCAGGAACATGTATTTTTAAGATTGATGGACATGTTAAACGAAGGAACTGATGTAGAAATGATTTCTGAAGAGACTTCAAAAGTCTATACTGACATTGAAAAAGGATTCATGAAGTTGGAAATCGATATTCTGGACAATAAAATCAATGCCTTAAATTCCTCTGTTGCAGACGTTTCAAATAATCTGCAGGCTACCGTTGATGACATGGAAGAAAATTCATGGGGAAATAAGATTAGAAAATCCATTGATCAAAATAACTGGGGTTAAAATATGGTAAAGTGTAGTAATTGTGGAGCTGAAGTTGTCGGATCTGATTTCTGTTTCAACTGTGGTGAAAAAGTAGAAAAATATGAATCCAATTCCGATATCTGTCCGAAATGTGGGACAAAAAATGGTAAAAACACAACATTTTGCCGTGAATGCGGACATAAGCTGGATAATGGGGTGGGTTTTGGCACATCCCAGTCTCAAAAGGAATGGCAGGCACGTCATGATGAGATTATTAAAAGATATGATATGCTGGCTGAAGAATTCGGCATAAAAGGTGAAGATTACTTTTTAACCAGTGTTAAAAGATTCAATAAGCTGGAACAGACTACAACCAAACACCAATTGACTAATGATGTTGTAGATACTGCAGTATTTGGACTTCCGGTAAATAGGTTGTTAAAAAGAGATTTAGGTAATGAAACTATCATTGATGGATTTTTCCTGATTAAGGAAGACAAGTTTGTTTTCATGGAAATTGACAACAGGGACTGGGAAAAGGTCAATGCAGGAATAAACAATTTCTATTTTGACAAGATTGTATCAATGAGGGTCACAAAAAGGTTGGGTGATGAAAGTAGATATGAGGACATTACCAAAAGGGGATGGACATCAGCCAACGATATCAGACGTTCAATCAAAAATGATATTCAGTCACTTAAAGCCACCCGATTCAAGGACATGATTACAAACAATGACAGTGCAGACATGTTTGACAGATTGCTGATTAAATTGGTCGACAACACATCATATGAAGTCAGGCTTCCAAGTTATAAATTCGGTCAAAATCTGGTGGATCTCTTTGAAACATTAAGGGGAAAACCTCAAACTGTTGTTGTTCAAAATCAAACTTCTGAGCCTACCAAAGCTCAGCAATTAAAGGAATTCCAGGAATTGCTTGAAAGCGGTGCAATTACTCAGGAGGAATTTGATCATCTCAAAAAGGATTTGTTATTCAGCTAATGGTGTGATTGGATGGTTAAATGTAGTAACTGCGGATTGGATATTGATGATAATTTTGAAAACTGCCCAAATTGCGGAAATGATTTGTCAAAATCAGATGTTGAAGTTAAAAATGAAGAAATCTCAACATGCAGCAATTGCGGTGCCGAGCTAAAGGATTCAGATTCGTTCTGTGCAAGTTGCGGAAGCAAGGTTGAAATTGAAAGTCAGTCATTAGTATGTAAAAACTGTGGCAGCGAATTGCCTCAAAATGCCTTGTTCTGTCAGGTATGCGGCGCCAAGGTAGAAAATATTGAAAAGACTTCAAAAAGAACCTGTCCGAATTGCGGCAGCAAAGTCGAAGGCGGTACCACATTCTGCCAGGAATGTGGGGTAAATGTATTCACAGGTGAAAAAAGCAAGAGAGCAACTCCAGCCTCAAATTCCCCTGCAGGCAAAATCGATTTTAACGTATTGGTCAAGCCTTCCATAATCTCATTGATAGTAGCGATTATTTTATCCATAATCGGAGTGGGAATAGGATTTTCATGGTTTTCATTCGTCATTGCAGTAATATTGAGTGCAGGATTTTTTGCAGCGGCTGTTGGCAATCAAATCAATGCAATAGTTTTTGGATTTATAGTTGGATTGCTATTGGGCCTTTTGGAAACTCCAATTATTGAATTTTTGTTCGGCTCCATTGTTGCCGGATTTTATCAGGGCTTTTTCGGAGGGCATTTGCTTGTCATAACTGTTCTTGGAATAGTTAGCGCATACATTTCAAATGCATTTTTCAAGGAAAGTATTTTAAACATGACTGATAATTTCAAGGGAAAATTATAGAAATTGGAATTACCTTTTTTTCTTTTTTTTCAAAGCTTAACCATACCATTAAATATCACCAAAACAAAATTTATAATATTAACTAAAAATGGAGCAAAAATATTATGAATAAAAGAATTATTGAACTTTCAGGCCATATTATTGATTCAATGACATTAACACGTACAATGGCAATAATTATGGAAAAAGGTGGAGAATTTGACATTTTGGAAATTGATGTTGGACGTAAAAAATCAGATGTAAGTCATGCGAAAATTGAAGTTTCTGCCGATTCTCCCAAATTGCTGAATGCAATACTGGATGAACTGTCCGTTCTCGGTGCATCAATCCATGAAATCAAGGAAGTCAATCTTGTTGCATCAACCAAAGATAAAGTTGCTCCTGAAGGTTTTTATTCATCTTCCAATCATGCCACACACATTTTCTATAATGGAAACTGGATTCCTGTTGAAGATATAGAAATGGACTGTCTGGTTGTGGTTGACGAGGCACAAAACAGGGCATTCGTAAAGCCTATCGCCAATGTCAAGGCTGGAGACAAGATCGTTGTTGGTCTGGACGGTGTCAGGGTAACCCCTCCTCAAAGATCAAGGGATGAACACCAGGTATTCGAATTCATGAACAGTGACGTTTCATCAGAAAAGCCTTTGATGAATTTAATCAATGGTATTGCTCAGGAAATGAAGGAAATCAAGGCCAAAGGAGGAAAAATCGGTATCGTAGGAGGTCCGGCTATCGTACACACAGGTTCCGGAAAATACCTTGCATCACTGATTAGGGACGGATACATTGATGTCATCATGGCAGGTAATGCCTTGGCTACCCACGATATTGAATCAAATCTCTTCGGTACTTCACTTGGAATTGAAGTGGAAACAGGTAAAATCGTAGCTCACGGTCACACCCACCACATGAGGGCAATCAACAGAATCAACAATTCAGGCTCCATTAGAAAAGCTGTTGAAGACGGAACTCTTACTGGTGGAATAATGTATGAGTGCGTTAAAAATGAGGTTCCATTTGTCCTTGCAGGTTCAATCCGTGATGACGGCCCTCTTCCGGACGTAATAACCGATGTCATTCAGGCCCAAAAGCTCATGAGAAAATACGCTCAGGAAGTTGACATGGTATTGATGATTTCAACAATGCTTCATTCAATCGCCATGGGTAACCTCTTGCCTTCAAGGGTTAAAAGTATCTGTGTAGATATCAACCCATCCACCGTAACCAAATTGTCTGACAGGGGAAGTGCACAGGTTGTAGGTATTGTAACTGATATCGGAACATTTATGCCTTTGTTATACAATGCGTTGAATGAGGAATAGCATGGAATTTACAGCTTATATTTTGGATGTGATTTTTGACTCATTTTATCCTGCAAGAATCAGGATAGAGGACGGCATCTTTAAGGAAGTCGAACCGATTTTGTTAACTGAAGACACCAGGTTGGATGTTGATGGTCTGGTGGTTCCGGGTTTGATTGATGCTCACATTCATATAGAAAGCAGTATGCTTACTCCAGCACAATTCGCAAAGATTGCAGTGCGCCACGGTACCACTTCTGTTGTCTGCGATCCTCATGAAATTGCAAATGTCATGGGGTTTAAGGGCATTGAAGCAATGATGAAAAGCGCTTCAGAAGTTCCCTTTAATTTTTATTTTACAGCATCATCATGCGTACCTGCCACTTCATTTGAAACTTCAGGTGCAGTAATCGATTCTGAGGATATCAGATTTTTGCTTGAAATGGAGGAAGTTGTCGGGCTTGCCGAGATGATGAATTTTCCGGGTGTCATAAATGGGGATGAGGAAGTCCTCAAGAAACTGGAATATGCAAGGCAGTCCAAAAAACCGATTGACGGTCATGCTCCACTGCTTACCGGTAAAGATTTAGATAAATACCTTTCACAATATATACTTACTGACCATGAATGCAGTAGTTTTGGGGAAGCTATTGAAAAAAAGATGAAAGGTATGAAAATTATGGTACGTGACGGTTCATCTGCTAAAAATATGGAAGCTCTTTTTGATATTTCAAAACGTATGGAGTTCATCAAAAATCAGGATGAATTTGCCCTGATTCCAACCGAGGTGTTGGAAAGAAGAATCAACACACCAGTATTTGACTTCATAGTCAGTGATGATAAGAATCCAAAAGACTTAATCGAAGGGCATTTGAATAAATCCATTAAAAAAGCAACCAATTTGGGAATAGATACTTTTAAATCTGTTGAAATGGTTACAATCAATCCCGCAGCACATTTTAACTTAAATTGCGGATGTATCAAGGAAGGATATAATGCAGATTTTATCATTGTAGATGATTTGGTAAACTTCAATGTATTGAAAACATACATCGCAGGGGAATGCGTTTTCGACGGGGAAAATGTTTTATTTGATGTTCCTGAATTCAATCTGGAAAATACAATTTTTGCATCCAGAAAAACCGCCAGTGATTTTGACATACATTATGGCGGTGATGAGTGCACAGTTAATGTGATAAAATGTTATAACGGCGATCTTTTGACCAAAAAGATGACTGCAAAATTAAATGTCCGTGATGGAATAGTCCAATCAGACATTTTCCAGGATGTGTTGAAGATATCAGTTGTAGAAAGGTACGGTCATGATAATATTTCCAATGCATTCATTCATGGTTTCGGCCTTAAGAAAGGAGCCATTGCAGCATCCATTTCCCATGACTCACACAACATCATCACTGTCGGACATGATTCTGAAATGATGGCAAAAGCTGTAAACATGGTCATCGACAACCATGGTGGAATTGCAGTTGTAAGCGATGAAGCCAGCGACTTTTTAGAACTTCCGATTGCAGGGCTTATGAGCAATGAGGACGGATATGTCGTTGCCGAAAAATTGGCAAAGCTTCAGCATATGGCGAAAGTACTGGGATGTACTTTTGATGCACCGTTCATGACAATGGAATTCATGGCGCTTCTGGTGATTCCTTCAATAAAAATCTCAGATAAGGGATTATTCGATGGGGACAACTTCGAATTCATGGACGTGATTGTAGACTAAATTTCATATCCCTTTTTTAATAATTCTTTTTTTATTTCACCCATCGCCTGCTTTTCTTCTTTTCCGCCAACCTTGTTCACGACACGGCTGCATTCCCTGAATCTGGTTAAATAATATTGCTTTTTTGTTTCGCCAACCAAATCGAAACGGGTGAAATTGGCCAATGTTTCAATGACACAGCCAAAAGCCCTGTTAAATGCTTGAACTTCTTTATTGATAACAATGTCAGTAACTTTGGACTTTATGACATTCGCTTCATCTTTTTTTCTGATTGGATCACTTTGCTTTACAGCTTCCTTGACGCTGATTACCTCACATTTGAAATAGGCATCAACGCCCTTGATGGAATTGTCTCTGCTGAAGTGGTCTTTTGAAAGATTGCCTATTGTGGATAATGTAAAAAGTTCCGGGTCATGTGTGATGTTTACGGTAAATTCCCTTTGGGAAAGAATATTTTCCAGGGTTTTACCTCCTTTAAAAATTCTGCATAAAATGGTGTCACTACCAGAACAAAGAACTCCAATGGGTGCTGCATTTTGGACATTTTCACTATTGACAGTGGTGATAATTGTTTCATACTGCTTTCCCTTATCCATACCAATTAAATTTAAATCGATTTCCATAATTGTCCTTGTTTTTAGTTATTTTAAAAATATTTTTATATATGTTTTAACAACATATTAATATTGTTAAATTGATTTTAAGGAGTTTAGCTCATGAAATATAAAATGTATGACGAAATGATGGAACAACCAGATTCACTTAAAAGCACTTTTGAAAGTGAATTTTCCAAAATGGAAGATGTTTCAAATTTGATTTCAGATGTTGACAAAGTATATTTGATTGGTTGCGGCAGTTCAATTTCAACCTGCTACAGCGTTAGGGACGCAATAAGGATGTCAACCACCAATATCAACATTGAAGTTTACACTGGTTATGAATTTTACTACAATAAGAAATTACAGGAAAATGAAAAATCATTAGCTATTTTCACTTCCCAATCCGGCGAAACCGCTGATACTTTAGCGTCACTCAGAAGAGCAAATGAATATGGCATTCACACAGTTTCAATTTCAAATGAACCGGACAGTTCAATGATAAAAGAAGCTAAAACTCCAATCGTTACTCGATGTGAGACAGAAACAGCTATTTTAGGTACAAAAACATACATTACCCAGCTCGCCTGTCTTTACCAGATTTTATTCAGTGCTTCTGATTATGAAAACAAAAGCGAACTTTTATCTGAACTAGGTGAAATGCCTGAGATATTGGAAAAGCTATTGCTCACAACTGAAGACGACAACAAGGCATTGGCTGAAAAATATAAGGATGAAGACATATTCTACTGTTTGGGAAGCGGTCCGAACTTTGGTCTTGCATACAAATTGGCAATGACCATGCTTATGGAAGGAGCTATCAAACATGCATGTCCTGAATATTCAGCAGAATTCCGTCACGGATTGATTGAAAGAGCTGAAAAGGATGTTCCTGTGATATTTTTAACATCCGACCTTGAATCCGATGAAATAACTCAAAAGGCAATTGACTTTTGTGAAAATCTTGAAGCCAAATCAATAATATATAAACTTGCAGACTATGCAGAAGTGGATAAATTGCTTTCCCCATTCATTTTGGTGATTCCTCTTGAATGGTTCGTATATTACTTGGCACACTTCAACGGTGAAGATCCTGGTGCAACAAGACACATCGGAAAAGTAAGATATTAAATGTAGATTCAATCTACATTAAACTATTTTTTTTTAAAAATTTTTCATAAAAAAAGAGAAAAAGTATGTAGAAGGTTTATTCTACATTAACTTTATGTTTTGGTATAACTAGTTTTGGAATGCTGATGATTACCATTCCGTTATTGAATTTTGCTGAAATGTTTTCTAAATCAATGCTGTTTTCGAATCTGATAGTTTTAACACATCTGCCGGATTTTAAAGAGTTTACAATAAGTTCAGCTTCTTCTTCTTCAAATTCTTCGATGTATGGAATGAAAGTAGCTTCAATACTGATGTCATTGTCTCCAGCTTCGATTAAAATGTCTTCTTTGTCAATTCCTGGAACAGCTGCTTTGATGTAGTAGACGTCTTCGGTTTCAATCAAGTCAACATCTAAACTTTGTACTGTAGTTTTTTTGTATTCAGCATATTTTTTGTCTGCAGCTTTTTGCATGTTTTTGAGGTTTTCTTTAAATTCATCAATGCTTTTTGATAAGTCGAAAATTACATTGTCTGCAATGTTTTTGCTTTTTTCTTTTGTGTCTTCATACTTATCTTTTACATCATCTTTTTTTTCATCAGTTTTTTCTTCAAATTCTTCTTTTTTATCAGAAATTTTGGTTTCGATAGTTTCTCCATCGGCCATTTTTTCACACTCCTAATTTATTTAAAATCATATTGATTATTTTTTATTTACCTTTTGTATGTATATAAAGTTTTCGATTAAATTTACTAAAAGTTATTAAAAAGTAATTCAGTTAAACTTTTGTTTTATATATTGTTGATGCTTTATTTTGTAATTATTATGAGTTTTTCAGTCAATGATATAAATAATGCTTTTTAAACTGTTAAATTTTGATTATATTTATTTTTAATTAGTTAAATAATATTTTAGAATAACTATTTTTTTTTAAAATGGTGATGTCAATATTAAACAGAACAAGGTTTAAATACAATTAACAGGTAATTAGTAATATATCAAAAATAATTTACATGTGATGAATATGGGCAATTCACGAATATTGAAAATAATGTTTCCATTGGACATTAAAAGTTTATCAATGGTGGAAAGAGTATGTTCTATACTAATTTACACTG
>ONUN01000019.1 GCA_900320955.1 uncultured Methanobrevibacter sp.
ATATGTTGACGATGTTGTTGTTACTACTGATGATTCTGAAATTGCATTGCTTGCTGAAAAATTTGGCGCAAGTGTGATTAGATATACTAATTTGGTTGAGGATGAACCTGTTTCTTTGGATGCGCTTGTTCACAATGCAATGATTCAAAAAGAAAAATTAACTTTTGATGAATATGATATTGTAATAACTATCAAGCCTACTTCGCCGTTGCTTAGGGCACAAACATTGGACAAAACTATTGAAAAATTTGAAGACTTCTCAATAGACAGTGTTGTTACTGTTGTTGATGATAGACATTTAAATTGGGGATTTGATGAGAAAAACAAAAGATATTTCCCATTATATACTAGAAGAGTTGAAAAAGAGTTGTTGCCAAAGTCATTTAAGGAAACTGGAGCCATATTGGCCACTCGAAGATCATTTGTCCATGAGGATTCACGTTTGGGAACCAATATTGATTTGGTTGAATTAACAAGGGAAGAAAGCATCAACATTGTTAATAAGGAAGATTGGATAGTTGCTGAAAATTATCTTCAAAAGAAAAGAGTTGCGATTATTGTAAATGCATATGAAGAAATTGGAACAAGTCATATGGACAGATGTTTATCATTGGCTTCGAAATTTGTATTCCATGATATTCTATTTTTAATTGATGAGAATTATCCATTAGGTATTGATATTTTAAAGAGATATAATTATCCTTTTGATGTTTATGACGGTGAAGATGAGTTATTTGAAAAATTACGAAGGTTCCATACTCAAATTGTTGTTAATGATATTTTAGACACCTCTTCCGAATATATTCTTAAATTAAAAAATGAGGGTTATTTCGTTGTTAACTTTGAGGATTTGGGTGTAGGCAGTGAATTTGCAGATGTGGTATTTGATTCACTCTACGAGCATGATTCCTCTCAGAAAAATGTATTTTCAGGTTATAAATATTATATTTTGAAGGAAGAATTCTACTTCCAACCTCAAAAAATTATCACTGATGAAGTAAAGAATGTATTGATATTTTTCGATGGAAGCGATTTGGACAACTTAACCGGAAAGGTATTGAATTCTATTCTGGCCACTAATTATCAGGGTAGAATAAACATTATTTTAGGATTGGATTATCCTAATAAAGAAGATTTCATATCTAAAATAGAATCAAATCCTGCCATTCAGGTTTATACTAATGTATCAGATATAAGTGAATTTATTTTTAAAGCAGATATTATTTTCACTTCTGCAGGGAAAACAACATATGATATCTGTTCATTGGGTGTTCCAACAATTTGCTTAAGTCAGGATGAAAGGGAACTTACTCATGTCTTTTGCAGTGAAGCGGCCGGATTTATCAACTTGGGTCTTGGAGTGAATGTTGGCGAGACAGAAATTGGAGAACAATTTGTGAGTCTTGTAAATAATTTCGATAAAAGAATCGAAATGAATAAAAGAATGCTGTCCATTGATTTGAAAAATGGATTTGATAATATTTCATCAACTATTAAAGCAGAATATAGAAGATTTAAATTACGTAAATAGGTGTTAATTTGAATATTTTTAACAAAAAACCCTTTTTAATTGCAGATATTGGGTTTAATTTCTTCGACATTGCTCAAAAAGAGGGAATTTCAGACATTGATGCTGCAAAGCTCATGATTGATGAGGCAAAGTCATGTGGCGTTGATGCAGTAATGTTTCAATCATACACATTGAAAAATATAATATCTCAAAATGCTCCTGCATATTGGGATTTGTCTGATGAGCCAATTGATTCTCAGTTTGAAATGTTTAAGAAATTCGATAGATTTGGTCGTGACGAGTTCAAACAGTTATCTGATTATTGTAGTGATGTTGGAATCATGTTTTTATCAACACCTTATGATTTTGAATCCGTTGACTATTTGGATGAGTTTATGGATGTTTATGCCATATCCTCCTCAGACATCACAAATATTCCATTCATTGAGTATATTGCAAGTAAAAATAAACCAATATTGCTTTCAACAGGTGCATCAACTTTAAACGAGATTAAAAATGCAATTGATGCTATTGAAGAGGTTTCTACTGTGGACATAGCTATCATGCATTGTGTTTTATCACATCCTACTTTTTATGAAGATGCAAATCTTTTAATGATTAAGGATTTGGCCAAAAATTTTCCGGATTATGAAATAGGATATTCCGACCATACTAAATCCGATGAAAACATGATGATTCTAACAACTGCTTACAATTATGGCGCAGTAATTCTGGAAAAGCATTTCACCTTAGACAAGACATTGCCTGGCAATGACCATGCCCATGCAATGGATGTTGATGATGTTTTAAAATTCAAAGATAACTTGAAATTCCTATCTAAAATTAGCGGCCGCATCAATAAACAACCCTTGATTTGCGAATCCGCTACAAGAAAAGAAATAAGAAGATCCATTGTAGCCAAATGTGATATTAAAAAGGGTAAATTAATCGAAAAATCAGACATTGCATTTAAAAGACCTGGAACTGGCATATCTCCCGTTGACGTGGATGAAGTTATTGGAAAAGTTGCTCTCGTCGATATTTTGGAAGATACTTTAATTGATTTTGAAATGTTGCAATGATGTTGGTGATGTGGTGTTTTTTTTAAAAAATTTTAAATTTATTCTATTGTGATACATTCGTTAGGACACATGTCAACGCATGTTTCACAGTAACTACATTCATCAGGGTCATTGATAGTAATTTTGCCGTCTTTAAGTACTAAAACTTCCATAGGACAAACATCACTACAATCTCCACAATGATCACATTTTTCCATATCTATTGTAATATCAGCCATTTTTTCAATCTCCATTTTATTTATTTAAATATTTGGATTTTTAGTATATAAGTATAATATATTTTTAAGAATAATAAAAAAAGAAATTAAATTTCTGCAGAACAATCTGCAGAATATTTGTTAATTAAAACAGCACATTTGTCAATTGTTTCACTGTCCAATTTTATTGTGCCTGTTTCGATTTTATTTAACAGCTCTTCAACAAACAAGTCTTCATCAGTTAAAGGCATATTGATTACAACAACTTCATTGTTGATGAATCCAACTAACGGTTCAACAAAACAATTTTTAATATTGTTTTCGTTAAGGAAATTAATTAAATCTTCACCTAAACTCAAAGCTTTTTGCTTAATCTTGTTGTCTTGTGAAAATTTAGCTTGTTTAGTTGTATACCTGAATTTACTCTTGTTTTCTGAAGTGGTTATCTCCTCAATTTTGTCTTCATCTAATTCACTAGACCCAATCATATTTAAGTTTTCATTTTCGGACTCTAACCTGAGTTTTGGGTTGTATTTTTGTGAGAGAAGTGCATAAATTCCAGTTGGACCAACAACTAAATGATTTATACTTGATGGAGAAGTTGGAGTTTTAACATTGTAAAAGACATAATAATCATCAGGAAGGGTTAATAAATGTTCCCTGATAATTCTTGTTCTTTCTTCTACTTCTTGTACATCACGAGTTTTATAAAATCCATAAAGTAAGATAATCACACCAATAAATAAAGTAAAGATACCAATTCCGCTGTTGATAACGAGAATCTCAATTATACTTAAGATAAATATGACTGCACCTACGGCAAGAATGGTTGTATTCGGATCCATATCTGGCATGTTAAATTCAGGTCCGCCATTTTCAATAAGTGAAATATTTGATTCTTCAGCACTTTCATCGGGTTCTTTAATACTAATTTTATCTATAAAACTTCCAAAAGATCCGTTAGATTCGCTTTCGTCAATTTTTGGATAAGTATCATTGATTCCTTTCATGAATTCATCTTTAAGGAAGTTTTTCATGATAGTATAATCATTTGTTTTTGGAACTGCAAATTCTTTTCCAAATTTGGTCATGACTGCTTGTGGTATTGTTGTCCTAGCAGTTCTAACAGCTTGTTCTTGTTCTTTTTCCATTTCTTGCTGTTTTTTCTCATCATCAGCTATTTCCAACATATGTTCTTCTGAGAAGAAGTTTTCTAGTTTATTAGTAAATGACTTTAAGGATAGGTTATCTTCTGTTTTAGATTCTTCAGGTGTTGGCTCATTAGATTTTGATTTAGATTCTTCTCTAAATTTAGCAGCTTCTTTTCTCCTTTCTTTTAGATAATTATCAAGTTCCTTATTCATATCATCATCAAGATATCTTAGAGAACCTCCACAACTATCACATTCATAATCAAGTATGCTATCGCTACTTTTGATTTTATATTTTAATCCACAGTCCTCACATTGGACGATATATGAATTATCATATTTGAATGAATCTATAAAAGATGAATGAGATTTTTCACTGTCATCAGAATACTCTTCTAAATATTCTAACTCTCCAGCACATGAAGAACACTCGAATGTAGTAACGTCGTCATCATCATCGAGTTGGTATTTTGCACCACAGTTCTTACAGCATACAACTTTCATATTATCCTCTTTATAATTACTTGTTATGATATTACTTTTTTATTTTTTTATTTAAATTTTCCATTATTTTCATCATTTAATTACGTATTTTTATTTAGTATTGTTGAAATACAATTTTTGAAAGGTTATTAAACTCTGACTTTCAAATCAATGATGTGCAGTTAATTTCTGACAGTGTGGATATTATTCATGTTTTTGCAAATTCATTTTTGATATTTTGTTAAAATGATCCGAAAATAAATGCCACAAATGCAATCAGCATTCCCATTTTTAGATATTTTGAGACTTTTGCTGCAGTATTTTTATCCTGATTTTTGATGATTAAAAATGCGGAATACAGGAACAAAAGAACTGCAACAGCTATCACTATCAAATAATAAAGGCCGAAGATATTGACGTAGTATAGCAATGGGCATAAAGCACAATCAATGATTATTAGTATGAATGCCAAAATTGAAGTTATTTTTTCTCCATATAATATAGGTAGTGTTTTTGCACCCTCTAACTTGTCTCCTTCCATATCTTCAATATCCTTTACAAGTTCCCGTGCAGTTGTCATGACAAATGCAAAAAATCCTAAAAATATGGATGTGATGATTATGCTTTCATGGTTTAATGTAAATCCTCCAAATACAAATCCAAATCCAGTCATAAATCCTACTGCAAGGTTCCCGATTAATGGTGTTGACTTTAATTTGTAAGCATATAAATAAAGCACAACATCGGCCAGCAGAACAATTAAAAATGGAATCCAGTTATTTGTTAAGTAACTTATTAGAAAACCGCAGATTGTACCGAGAATGAATAATAGATATCCGTAGTTTTTCCCATTTTTTAGAGATATTCGTCCAGAAGGTATTGGTCTTTCAGGTTTATTTATTAAATCGATATTGTAATCGAAATAGTCATTGATTACATTTCCGGCTGCAGTTTCAAAAAATACTGCAAGCATTGCAAGAAATATTGGCAAATTAAAGCTTCTATCAATAATTGCAACTAAAATTATAACTATTGCACTCATAATTGCATTACCGGGTCTTATAATTTCAATATAGGGATTCATATTATCTCTCGTAAGAATAATAATTTTTTATTTTTTGTAATTATTTTTTAAAATGCATTAAATAAAGCATACTTTTATATAATTTTATAATATACATAATATTAGTATTTTATTTAATAAAAATTATACTTAAATTAAATTATTTAGCTGGTGTTATATTTGAATAAAATTAAGATAGCTATTGTTGGAATTGGTAATTGTGCAAGTTCCCTTATCCAAGGAATTCATTATTATGATGGTAAAAAACCAGAAGATGCGATAGGGCTTATGCATTGGGACATTGGGGGATATGAACCTAGTGACATTGAAGTCGTTGCAGCTTTTGATGTTGATGCGAGAAAAGTAGGAAAAACAATTGATGAAGCAATTTTTGCAAAACCTAATTGTACTACTGTTTTTCAAGAAGACATTCCAAAATATGATGTTAAAGTTAGCATGGGTCATGTTTTAGATGGTGTTGCAGAACATATGTCTAATTATGACGATGAATACACATTTGTTGTAAGTGATGAGGAACCTGTAGATGTAGTAAGTGTTTTAAAAGAAAGCGGTGCTGAAATATTAGTGAATTATTTGCCTGTAGGTTCTGAAAAAGCAGCAAGATACTATGCACAATGTGCTCTTGATGCAGATGTTGCTTATGTTAATTGTATGCCTGTATTTATTGTTAGTGATGATGAATG
Source organism: uncultured Methanobrevibacter sp. (assembly GCA_900320955.1). GTDB lineage: Archaea > Methanobacteriota > Methanobacteria > Methanobacteriales > Methanobacteriaceae > Methanocatella. Next base: position 6,191 of record ONUN01000019.1, read on the forward strand.
GGATGCAAAATTCAAAGAAAAAGGAATTCCTATTGTTGGAGACGATATTAAAGCTCAAATTGGTGCTACTATCACTCACAGAACACTAGCTAATTTATTCATGGATAGGGGTGTAAAGTTAGATAAGACCTATCAAATAAATACTGGTGGTAACACTGATTTTCTTAATATGCTAAATAGGGATAGATTAGACTCTAAAAAAGAATCTAAAACTGAAGCTGTTCAGTCTGTTTTAACTCAAAGAATGGATGATCGTGATATTCACATCGGTCCAAGTGATTATGTCCCATGGCAAAACGATAATAAATTATGCTTCCTCAGAATGGAAGGACGTACATTTGGTGATGTTCCAATGAATATTGAACTCAGATTGAGTGTAGAAGATTCTCCAAATTCTGCAGGCTGTGTAATTGATGCTGTAAGGTGTTGTAAAATCGGTTTAGAAAGAGGTATTGGTGGACAATTGACTTCTATTTCTTCATATACAATGAAACACCCTCCTATTCAATACACTGATGATGAAGCATATGAAAATGTTGAAAAATTCATTTCTGGCGAATTAGAAAGATAATTTTTCAACTTTTTTTTATTTAATTCTTTTTTTCATTTCAATCATTATTTTTGCCGTTTTTTTAATATTTGATATTATAAATTTATATAATACAAAAAACATATATTATAGTTGGATTATTATTGATTTATTTATAAATATAAAATTAAAAGAGGTGTAATTTAATGGCAAAAGTAAGATTTACAGAAACAGCACTTCGTGATGCTCACCAATCTTTACTCGCTACCAGGATGAGAACTAGGGACATGATTCCTATTGCAGAAGAAATGGATAAAGTAGGTTATTTTTCAGTAGAAGCCTGGGGTGGAGCTACTTTTGATACTTGTATTAGATATTTAAACGAAGACCCGTGGGATAGATTAAGACAATTAAAATCTGAATTTAACAAAACACCAATTCAAATGCTTTTAAGAGGGCAAAATTTGGTGGGTTACAAACATTATCCTGATGATGTTGTAACTAAATTCGTTGAAAAATCTTATGAAAATGGTGTGGATATTTTCAGAGTTTTCGATGCTTTAAACGATATTAGGAACATGGAAAAAGCAATTAAAGTTGCAAAAGATCAAGGAGCTCATGTTCAAGGTACTATTAGTTATACTATAAGTCCAGTACATACTTTAGATGATTTTGTAGAATTGGCTAAGAATCTTGAAGCTCTTGATTGTGATTCTGTGGCTATTAAAGATATGGCTGGTTTAATCACTCCTGCAGCTGCTTATGACTTAGTTTCAGCCCTAAAAGAAGAAACTGATTTGCTTGTAGATTTACATTGTCATTGTACCAGCGGTATGACTCCAATTAGTTATTATGCGGCTTGTCAAGCTGGTGTTGATGTTTTAGATACTGCTATTTCACCTCTCTCTTGGGGAACAAGTCAACCACCTACTGAAAGTATGGTTGCAGCATTGCAAGGCACAGAATTCGACACTGGGCTTGACTTAAAATTATTAACTCACATTAAAAAATACTTTGATGATATTAAAGAAAAATACGCTGGTATTTTAGATCCGATTTCAGAAAGTATTGATGCGGAAGTGTTATTGTATCAAATTCCTGGAGGAATGCTTTCAAACCTCATTTCACAGCTTAAAGAACAAAATGCTCTTGACAGATACAATGATGTATTGGAAGAAATGCCTCGTGTTAGAAAAGATATGGGATACCCGCCTCTTGTAACTCCAACAAGTCAAATTGTTGGTATTCAATCTGTAATGAATGTATTGGGTGGAGAAAGATATAAAACCGTATCCAATGAAGTTAAAGAATATATGAAAGGAATGTATGGTAAACCTCCAGCACCTGTAGATGAAGAGATATCTAAAAGAATCATAGGTGATGAGGAAGTTATTACTTGCAGACCTGCAGATTTATTAGAACCTGAATTTGACAAATTCAAATCCGAAGGTGAAAAAGAAGGATTCGTTAAATCTGATGAAGATGCATTAACTTATGCTTTATATCCACCAATAGCTCCTAAATTCCTTAAAGGAGAAGCTGAAGAAGAAGAACTTAAAGCACCTTCTTTAATGGATGAAAATGATGCAATTGGAATCCCAACTCAATATAATGTTGAAGTTGATGGGGATGTATTTGAAGTTAAAATCATGCCTACAGGATTTATGGAAATTGAAGAAACCGAATCTGGAAACTTCAAACCGGTTGAAGGTGGAGTCACTTCATCCATGCAAGGTATGGTAATCAAACTCAATGTTAATGTTGGGGATAAAGTCACAAAAGGATCCACTATCTGTGTCATTGAAGCTATGAAGATGGAAAACGACATTCAGTCTGAAGTCGATGGTGTTGTAAAAGAAATCTTTATAGAGCCTGGAGATGCAGTTAGTGCAGGCGATACATTAATGGTAATCCAATAGATTACCTTTTTTTTACTCTTTTTTTTAACTTTTTTTCAGTAACTTTAAACTTACTCATGTTTTTATATACTTTTTAGGATTATTATATAATATAAAAGAAGTAGTTATTATTGTGGGATTATTATGAAGGATATTTTTGATGAATGTCAATTAGGGGATTTGAAACTCAATAGTAGAATTGTCAGAACAGGGACTTGGGAAACTGAAACAGAAGAAGGAGGATTTCTTTCTCCGGCTATTTACGATAAATATGAAAAAATTGCGGGTAGTGGTGTAGGTTTAATAATATCTGAAATGTTTGTACTTGATTACAAGGACCGTTTCGCACCATACTCTGCAAATTTAAATTATGTGGGTTTTGTAAAAGATTACAAGATGATAACCGATATTTGTCATAATCATGATGTTCCTATTCTTGGTCAATTGGCATTCTTTTACTATGATGATGGGGACAATCAAAAAGCGGAACCAAATGATTTGACCGTTGAAGGAATTAGAAAATTACAATCTGAAGTAATAATGGCTGCTAAAAAGTTCTCATTCGCAGGTTTTGATGGAATTCAAATTGATATGGGTAATAATTTTTATTTGGCACGTTTCATAAATCCTTATTTCAATCAAAGAGAAGACCAATATGGTGGAAATACTGAAAATCGTGTAAGAATCGCTTCTGAAATCATTAAGGTAATTAAAAAGACAATGGATATGCATGTGAGTATCAGAATTAATCCATGGGATGTTAGGAAAGATGGAATGACTGCTGAAGAAAGTCTTAAAGTTGCTAAGGAACTTGAAAAAGCAGGGGCGGACAGCATACAATTGACTGCACGTACAATATCTTATCTTTATGATGGGAATGAAAAAAATCCATTTTTAGTTTATGTTGATAATTTAATTGATGAAATTAACATTCCTGTAATTTTAGGGGGATCTCTAAGGGATATGAAATCTATGAATGATGTTTTGAATAATACTGAAGTTGAATTAATGTCAATGTCCAAGCCTTTTGTTGCGCAAGCTGACTTTTTATCAGATTGGAAAGCCAATGGTGAGGGAGTTTCAATTTGTCAGAGCTGTAATAACTGTTACTCTAAAAAGACCAGTACTTGTTTTAAATATTAAATGCACCAACTAATTTTTCTTTAAATATTGTTGGTACAAGCTCAAACTTGTTTTAACTAACATTATGAGGGCCATCATCAACCAACACCTTTTTTTCTAGTCAAATAGATATGCATATTAATATCAGTTTATATGCCCATTATTTTTTAAGTCGTCATATATTTATATTTTTGTTAATAGACTTTTAAGCATGAATTGAATGTTTTAAACTGGAAAAAAGTTTTTTTAGATTGTTCGTTTAAAATAAACAAAATTCTTGAAAAAATATTTGTCTTGATAAAAAAAGGAGAGAATGAAAAACAATGAAATACAAAAAAAGCATGATTATGCTGGTGCTTGTTATCTTCATATTCGGAGTTTCTAGCGTATGCGCCAGTGATGTGAACGATACAGTGATTGCCAGTGAAGATGGCCTGGCAATTGAATTGTCACAGGCAGATTCTGATGAAGGAATATCTGCTGTGGAAAATGAGGAAATAATAAGTGAAGGGAATGCTGGAACATTTTCTGAACTGCAAAGCAATATTACTGAAAAATAAGGTTCAACATTAATATTGACTAAGGATTATGAGTGCGAAAACGATTTTGATTCTAAAGGAATCATTATTAACCAATCCATAACAATTGATGGGCAAGGTCATAAAATCGACGCACAGGGAAAATCAAGAATATTCAAAATAACTGCAGACAATATAATACTGAAAAATATAAATTTCATAAATGGTAACACAACAGATTTTGGTGGTGCTGTTTACTTTGAAAATTCAGGTACTTTGAGTGATTGTAATTTCATAAACAACACTGCAACAGATTTTGGTGGTGCCATCTATATGGATTCGGGTAGTATTAAAAATTGTAATTTCACAAACAACACTGCTTCACAAAGAACTGGTGCAGTTTGCTTCGATAGTTTCGGTACTGTTGAAAATTGTAATTTTGTTAATAACACTGCATTATTATGGGGTAGTGCTATCGGAATGTCGGTGATAAATTAACAGTTACTGTAACTGTTGAGCCAAATGCAACCACTGGCAATGTTATCATCACTCTTGATGGGAATGATTATGCTACTGTCACACTCAACAATAGTGTTGTGAGAATTGAAATTTCCGGACTTAAAAACGGAATACATACAGTTACTGCTATATATGTAGGTGACAGTCAGTACAAATCAGCAAAAACCACGGTTAATGTAACTGTAAACAAAATCAAGACAAAATTATCAGCAAAAGCTGTTACTGCAACATACAACATTAACAAATACTTGGTTGTTGTCTTGAAGGATGCTAAGGGCAATCCTATAAAAGGTGCTAAGGTTTTAGTCAATTTAGGTACTACAAAAACCTATAAAACCAATGCAAAAGGTCAAATAAAAGTTCCTACAAAATCTTTGGCTCCTAAAAAATACACTGCAAAGGTAACATTCAAAGGAACAAGTATATATGCAAGTTCAACCGCTAAAGTCAAGGTTGTTGTCAAGAAAGCGCCTTCAAAATTGTCTGCTAAAAAGAAAACCTTCAAGGTCAAAGCCAAAAACAAGAAATTCTATGCTGTCCTAAAGAACAGCAAGGGTAAGGCAATCAAAAAGGCCAAAGTTTACATTAAAGTCAAAGGTAAGAAATATTACAAATACACCAATAAAAAAGGTGTTGCAACATTCAACCTTAAACTTTCCAAGGGAAAATATGTCGTAGGTGTCGGTTTTGCAGGAAACAAATATTACAAAAAGGCAAAAACAGTCAAAACCACAGTCACAGTCAAGGCCAATTGATGACAGTTTCTAATGGAAGTAAAGATAAATTCAATGTGATTAAAATATTGAATGCTAAAACACTGTGGTTACTACATAACATATGGTGGTTATCGCACGTTAGTTGGTGGAATCTGCTATGACTAAGCAGTCAGAGCAGCAATCTAATCGACTATTGGATTGTGGTAATGGGTAAAATTGACTACAACAGCCAAAAAAACTAAAAAATAGTCAAATATTAAAAAAGTAATTGCTTCGGCAGTTGCTTCTCTTTTTTTTCTTTTTGAAGTTGTGGCGCAAAATTTAATTGAAGTTTGTTTTTGATTTTTTTTTTAACTCTAAAAAAAGAAAAAAATAAGGAAAGAATATTCCTTATGCATATGGTGTTATAATTCAATTGCAGACTGCATTATGAGTTTAATTGAAATCAATCAGTTGCCACTGGGCACTTCAGGAACCTTTCCATATCCTGATTCATTGAGTTTCACTTCTATTGGGTCAATAGTTACCTTTTCACCCATCATTTGATGAGTTCCAAGATCGCGTTCTATTTTAAAGGTATTACTATTATAGTTTTGTTCCCAAATAACATCGTTCAGTAGTTGTTTGCCGTCTTTGAATGCTTTGGTCTGCATATCATTGCAATAAGAAGTGATATAGTTTGCTCGGGTATTATTATCCTTAATTTTTGTCGCTTGTGCGATTACCTTACTCATTCCAGAGAACATGTTTCTTTCCGCTTCATGCCAGTATCCCTGCACTGGTTCACCATAGATTTTGTAGTTTTCTGGTCCCAAGCATCGAGTACAAAGGTCCTTAAAGACATAATAGGGGTATTTATCTGTATCAAACACTTCACTTTCATTTGCGGCTGATTAGCTCCATAGGCCTCGCTGACATTTATACAATCATTGGATATTGGTACATACACACCATAAACTGGTGGTCCGGAACTAATCCAACTTACACATGACATTTCGGCTGGAAGATTTGGGAACACCTGTACAATATGTGCACTTAAAGTAGTTTCACTTCCAATTACTCTCATGTCTTCCCTACCTGTTTCGTCAGGCGAATATTTTGTTCCTTCATACCTATTACGGTAAATCTGTGAAACATCTTCTATTGAAACCTTCTTATCCGGTGAAAAACAGAGCGGATACATGGAGTTGCGATTGTAGTCGGTACTGAATTTAGAAGGCGCTAGAATCTGGTGTCCAATCCATGTTCGCATATGGGAATAATCCAGAGTAGTTTGCTTTCCAGAATAGGTATCGAGCAAGTTAATCTCACCATTTTTACCATACACGGCAAAGCCCTTTTCTTCTGCAAGAGAAATCAAATCTTTAGATGTAATATTATCCTCATAGTCAGATAAGTACTCTAAAGAATACTCATTGCCAAAGACTGAGACTTTATCTCTAGGCAATTTCACTGCTGCATACTGATGCCCAGTATATATCTCAACATACCATACCTCTTTCTGATCAGCGATTATGGCAATATCGGACCCGCTGCTACCATACTTGTCAACGATTCCCAAAAGGGTGTCTACACCTTCTCTGGCTGTTTTGCTCTGGCAAATTACAAGATCTACTGCGGTATCTTCACAGATACCATCTTCCACTAATGGGTCTGCTTTCAGTGAAGCATTGTTTGGAAATCCTGTAACAGACATGGTCATAGCTACACCGTATTCATTTGTGCATGTAGCTGCATTAGAGATACCTTGATTGCGTACTACTGTACTGTTCATATATGGTGTTGCAGTGTAGTGATAGGTGGTTGCTGGAATCTCAGTTTTTATCTTTCCATCTAGACTTACAGGCATTAACCGACCTGGTTCGTTTTCTACTCTAGGAGTCACCGTGATATGTTCTCCAAAAACTTTCTGAAAGTCATTTGACCTGGCAAAAATTATTGAACCGTCAGCACTGACATCAGGACCTACATATACTGCAGTACATGCTGAACAAGACTGCATACTGCCCACCAGTAATAAACATATAGCTAAAAAAACCAAATTTTTAGATAAATATTTAAACTCGGACATAAAATTTTTCTCCTAAACAAATTCATATTGGTATAACAATTTATGAAAGAAATATTTTAGAAAATGGAAAATCATAGATTGTCATTTGCATAAGTTTTATATTATACAAAACATATAGATACATATCTTTTGATTAAACAATGTTTGATTTGAAATTGTCGGGAAAACATTACATTCAGACTGCAATTGTTTTGCAATCTTATTCCCAATATTTTTGAATTTTTAAACAAACTTGATAAGAGATAATTTGAAAGACATGTTAAAAATATGTGGTATTATGAAATTTAAAAAGATAATGTTTGTAACGCTCCTGTTACTTGCAGTTTTAACACTGGGTGCAGTTAGTGCATCACAGGATATTGATGCATCTGCTGTTGAAAATAGCAATGATGGGTTGATTGTTGGTGAATTTCAGACAGGTCCTGTGGTGGATGATGACTCAGATGAATTAAGTCAAGACAATGTGCACATTATTGGTGCTGAAAGTGAGTACGGCACTGACACTTCCAATCAAGAGGACAATTTTGGTGTTGAAGTTCCAGATAATGCAAACGGTACTGTAATTGCATCATCTAAAGAACAAGAATTTTTCAACGAAGAATTGAAAGATATCGATGATGAAAACACTTTGGAAAAAGAGAATACTAAAATATTCGGTGAAAAATTAGCATTTAGTGGATATGATAACTTTAACCAAAGTGAAAAATCTGCTGTTGGACTTGAAGTCTATGGCAGTGACAACATCTTGGGAAAAAGCATAGGCGATGACATAAATATTGGGATTGGGGAAAAATTTACCCTTTCACATTTGTTGAATCTTATTGAAAAAAATCACTCCATTATCAAAGCAGATCTTATCAATTCATTGCGAAACAATGAGTTGGCTTTATATCTCAATGGTATAAAAGCAGCTACAATAATAATGTCTGCAGGTAAACTCAAATTCGGTGATTTTAATCAAAGTTTCCTTGATATATTCGGAGGTCTAAAACCTGGAAAATACGTTGCAACAATTAGATTAAATGGTACAACCGTGCTTTATGAGGCTTCATTTTCCACTTTGACCAATGATACAGTTATTGATGCCTCCATGCCTTCTACTGCTTGGACTAGTAAAGATGTATATCTTACACTTTCCGCAAATAAACCAAAAGACATAGAGTATGTGATTCATGCGGGATTAGTTGCATTGATTGATCCTCATATTACTTCTGGAAGGCCGGAAAGCGATGTCGTCATTGACCTATGGGGCAGTGACATGAAAGACTTCTGGGAGAAAGGCGGTGGTAAAGTTAACTTAGGTCGCTTTTCAGAAGGTTCTCATAAAATTATTGTTCTATATGCTATTGATTTTGCAGACAGACAACATGAATATGACTTCCTGTCAAAGATATTTACCCTAAATGTCACAAAAGATAAACCAACTATCATTGCATCTCCTGTTGTTACAACATACAAATCAGGCAAAAAACTTGTAATTACATTAAAAGACCGCCAAGGTACTGTATCAGGTAAAAAAGTAACAGTTAAAGTTGGAAACATTTCAAAAACCTTAAGAACCAACAGTAAAGGTAAAATTTCAATTGACATTTCAACTTTAGCTCCTAAATCCTACAAAGCAACAATCAAATCTGTTGAAGACAGTGTTTATAAGGCTTCCAGCAAAAACAATGTCAAAGTGGTTGTTAAAAAAGCAAAAACCAAAATAACTGCAAAAACAGTAAAAGCTAAAGTCCGTGCAAAAGTCAAGAATGTTGTTGCAGTAGTGAAATTCAACAGCAAAATGCTATTGAAAGGTAAATATGTTACTTTGAAAATTAAAGGAAAAACCTACAAAGTTAAAACCAACAAAAAAGGTAATGCTGTCTTTAAAGTTAAAAATTTGAATAAAAAAGGCACATTCTTTGGAACCATTAAGTTTGCAGGTGATAAATATTTCATAGGAACTGCCAAAAAGGTAAAAGTGATTGTTAATTAAATGAAGGGATTTAATTTTCCTTCAATTTTCTCTTTTTTTTATAAAACTGTGTTCAAATGATTAAACTCTTAAATATTAATGTGGGGGTTTTTTTAGTTTGGCTTTGCTTTGAAGTGTTTGATATATATTCTAGAGTTTTTCAAAACTATATTTTGAAATGGCTATTGTCAATGTTAATGTAGCTTTGATTAAAATAGGTTGGTGTGAAATATTTTTGATTTAATTAATCGTTTATGACAGTTGGATAAAACTAATTATTGACTTAACTGTCGTTTCTCAATTTGAAATGGCTATGGTTAAAACTCTATAATAATAACTAAAAATAAAGACACTGTAATATTAAAAATATTAAAAATAAATAAAAAAAATTCTTTAAAGAATTTGAATTAAATCCTTTAAAGATTATCCTGTTAAACTTTCAAATCCTCTTGAAGCAAGTAATCTGGTGAATGAACCTTCCGGCTTCATTAGGATGTTTCCATTAGAATACTCTTTTAATGCTGTTTGTACCATGGTATTTTTCTTTTGAGGATCTTTTGAAGCATTAGCAAGTGCTTTAACCAATACCATTACGGAATCTCCTCTTGACATGTTTCCTTGGACATTTTCATTACCCGGATAACCTTGGTACGCATCGTTTTCACGAATAATTTCAGTAGCAGTGAGGTTTGTTTCTTTACCATCTACTATAAGTGGACGAACAGAATTAATAATGTCATCTACAGCCACATCATATACAACCACGACTGCATCTGCTTTCATTCCGGTATTAGCTTCAACTATTTCTTTAGCATAATCCATACCTTGACTTGTTCCATCCCACAGACAATCGTGTAAGAACATGTTACCTCCCAAACCTCCTGGGGCAGGCTGTGTAGGATGTGTCATTCCTCCAGGGTATACTGGAGTATAATTTTTCAAGGATCCGTTTTCCAAACGAATCATAAATGCCATGTCCACTCCACCATTGGATTGCTCTTCTTTATCAGAAGCTAATACAAGTATGTTCTTGGTGTCACTTGTTAAATCCGGACCACTGAATAGCGCTCCAAAAATTACAGCCACTAATCCAATAAGAACTATTACTAGAATAGCTATGATTAATTTTTTTGTTCTATTCATTTAATTCACTCGCTTGATTTTGATGTAAATTAAACTTTAAGTAATATTTAAAGAAATATAAAACTTAATGTATTTTACTATATATTTGGATTTTAACTTATTTAAATTTATGTCCTTTTTTAATAGTATGTTAATAATATTTTTTTAAAGGGAGTGTCATCTTGTTTTTCGCCTGCAGGTTTTGATGATTTATATTTTGCCTCTAAATAATTATATTCGCTATCTTGATTTAATTTGTCAGTTCTTTCTTTTTTGTATAGTTCAATTGACTTATCAAGAACATAATTGAATGCATCATTATCTATTTGGGATTTGGGCGTATTTTTAATCATATCTTCAATTTCTTTTGTAATTTCATTGCCTGTCCAAACAATCTCATAAACTGAATCTCCGGATGTGAAGTATGCATGGGATTGGTTGTTATGGATATATTGGTTATATTGGTAGTAATATCTAACAGGATGTTTGCCTATTGTTAAATTCTCTTCGTAATCACTTTCACATGCCCAAAGTCCGATGTGTTCTTCAAGATTATCATCAACACATTCAATGGAAAACTCATTTTCTAATTTATATTTATTGACGCTCAGTTCTCCTCCTTGGTATTTGGAGGGTATTTCAAAAGTTACATTATTTATGGTAATGTGTGAATCATTTTGAGCCCAAACGCCGCTGATAAATATAATGAATATCAATATGATGAATATTTTTTTTCTCATGTTGCATTTAATTATATTCGTCATCAATTAAAAAACTTATTAAACACAAGTTATAAATATTAATATAGTGATGAATATGGCAAAGGATGACCGCAGTTCCATTAATCCATTTACTGGAAAATCCCATTTTGATATAATCAACGACGATAAGTTTTTGCTGGATTCATATAATGAATATTATACTATGATTAATCAGTCCCAGCTTCTTGACAACACTCCTCAAGGTCAATTGGTAAGAAATGTGGCTATAAGATTGATTCGGGCGGTTGAAAACTATTTGGCTCAAATCGGCAGAAGCGATTATACTGAAGATTATTATGATTGGGATTTTCATTTGATTGCAGACAATACTTTAAATGCATTCTGCATGCCTGGCGGTAAGATTGTGATGTTTTCAGGTATTTTATCAGTTGCAGATAGTGAGGAAAAGGTGGCATTTATTTTAGGTCATGAAATGGCTCATGCATTGCTTGACCATGCCAGAACTAGAATCAGTGCTCAAAATGCTCAAAATACCATTACTTCAGCTGCCTGGTTTGGCAGTTTCGCTTTGGATCTTGTTGGTTTGGGTGGAGTCGGTAATCTTACAAGGGCTGCAACCAATGTCGCAAGTATAGGTTCTCAATATTTCCTTTTGAATCCTTGGGGAAGGGACCAGGAATTGGAGGCCGACAAGCTTGGAATGATGATAATTCATTGGGCAGGATATGATATTTCCTCGATTCCTAATTTTTGGCAGAGCATGGCCGGTGGAAATCCAAATAATCATGACTTTTTCTCAACACATCCTTCAGACAGCAAAAGAATTGCAGTCATGAATGAGTTGATTGTTGAGATAGAAAATCAAAAGGATTTTTATTCATCTCCAGTTTTAAGCGATGTGCCAACTCCAAAAGATGAATTTATGCAATCTAATTTTAGTGAGGATAATAAGAAATATTGTCAGTATTGTGGTGCTGTTGCCGATTCAAACGACAGATTTTGCACAAATTGCGGTGCCAAATTTGAAATTGACTGGAGATGTCCTAATTGCGGTGTTTCAGTCGCTAGTGGGGATTCATTCTGCACTAATTGCGGACATAAACTTCATTAATCTTTTTTTATGATATTTTTTTCAATTTCCGAAATCTTTATATACTACGTTTGGTTAATATATTGTGTGTAAGTTATTATCAACTTATTAACAATTTTAAAATAAAAGATGAAACTCTAAACGGATGTGATTATTATGAAAGAATTGCCTCAAAATCAGGATTTGGATTTGATTTTCGTAATAGATAAAAGCGGCTCAATGTGGGGGTCAGAAGAAGACACCATGGGCGGCTTCAATGCTTTCATTGAAAAAGAAAAAGATAAGGAATTTAATACTAAAGTAACTACAATTCTTTTCAATGATGGATATGAAGTATTGTATGAAAGAAAAGCAATTGAAGATGTTGATGAATTGACATCCAGGGAATACTTTGTAGGAGGTTCAACAGCTCTTTTAGATGCAATTGGAAGAACAATTACATCACTTAATCATAAAATTGAAAATAAGGCATTGTTTGTTGTCATGACTGACGGTATGGAAAATTCCTCTGTAGAATATTCCAAAAAGCAAATTAAAAACATGATTTCAAGTCATAGTTGGGAATTTATTTTCATTGGTGCTGATATTGACTCTTATAATGAAGCGGGTTCAATTGGATTTAAAAAATCCAGGATTGCAAACTATGAGAAATCTAAAAATGGAATCGATGATGCATATTGTTCAGTTGCATACGCTGCAGATACTATGAGGAATAATATGGATTTGGATTATTCTGATTGGGATGCAAAATTAAGAAAATATGATTAGTCATTTTTCGTATTCTGTTAAATCCTTAATTTTTAATTTTTTAAATGCTCGTTTCCGCCTCATACAACTTTCACAAACACCGCAATGTTTGTCTCTACCTGCATAACAGGAATAGCTTAATTCCATTGGAGCACCAACTTCAACACCCAACTTAACAATTTCCTCTTTATTCAAATCAATGGCTGGTGCTTCAATTTTTATATTTTCCGGCGAACCAATACTTATTAACTCATTGAATGCGTCCATAAATTCTTTGGAGTTATCTGGAAATGTTGCAGCTTCCTCCGCATCCCATCCAACAATGATTATTTCCGCACCAATGCTTTCGGCAAATGATGTTGCAATTGCTGTAAACACCATATTTCTTGCAGGAACCCAAACACTTTTTGCGGTCTCTTGGCTTTTTTCCAGATTATCCAATTCATTTTCCTTTATTTCTGGAATGTCTTCATCAGTATTCAAACTGGAATTGCTGATTTGAGCTAGCCATGGAAGATCAATTACATAATGCCTAAAGCCCATCTTTTCGCAAATTTCTTTTGAAGCTCGAAGTTCTCTTTTAAAACTTTTTTGACCATAATCGAATGTTATTGCATGGATTTCATAGTCTTTTGAATAGACGCTTGTTGCAACAGTGCAGTCAAGTCCTCCGGATAAAACTGAAATGGCTTTTTTCATCTTATCAACTCTTTAACTTTTATTAATGGAAGTCCTGTCTTTTGAGCGATTTTTTTCAAATCTTCATACTCTGCTCTTGATGATATTATCTCGCCGTTAACATAGCCGTTTTTAAATGTGACTTCAAATGTTTCACCATTTATCTCAAACTCTTTTTTAATAAATTCTCTTTTTGCTATGCCTCTGTGTAAATTTGGAGCGATTCTAATTCCCAAACTTCCTGTCTCTTTAAAAATTATGTTTACAAGTTGATTTCTATTTTTTCTTTTTGAAATTACTTTTAAAAGGCTTCCCTGACGGTTTTTCTTCATGATTATTGGGGTGATTGACACGTCGCTTGCCCCGTTATCCAAAAGCTTGTCAAACAGATATCCAATTTCTTCACCTGTTAGATGGTCCAGATTTGTTTCAATCACATCTATGGTGTCCTTTTCGGATATGTCTGATGTTTCTATAATTCTTAAAATGTTTGGATGGTCAAAATCCTTTTTGCCGGCACCGTAAGCTATTTTTTTAGGTTTGACCTGTGGAATGAATTCGAGTATTTCATCGCAAATTTCAGCATAAATAGCACTGCCTGTAGGTGTTGCAAGCTCACTGTCTACAGGTCCTCCAACAATATTTGCATCTTTTAGGATTTCTAATACTGCAGGTGCCGGAACAGGTATTGTTCCATGAGCAGTTTTTATTCTTCCTCCTCCGACCGCTATTGGGAGGCCTATTATTTTTTGCTGATTTAAGTTAAGTGAATAATAAGCATATATTGACCCGATTACATCTGCTACTGCATCACTTGCTCCTACTTCATGAAAATGAATGGTTTGCAAGTCTTTTCCATGAACTTTTGATTCGGCTTTAGCTATTCTTTCAAAAACTTTTAGTGAAGTTTTTTTAATATTTTCATCTATGTCCAGACTTTCAATTTTTTCAATGAATTCCGGATAATTGACAGAATGTGAGTGTTCAATCATTTCGACATGGCAGAATGTCGAGTCGATTCCATGCTTTGAGACTTTATTAAAACTCACTTCAACTTTGCCGAATGGTTTGGCTGATTTTTCCATTACATCTTTTAGTTCATCTTTATTTGCACCTAAATCAACTAAGGCACCTATAATCATATTTCCAGCAATTCCACTGGATTGGGGGTCAATAATAATTGTCATGGTATGATGTCCTTTTTTTGTAATTAATATAAAATTTAAATTAAATAATTAATATATTATATGTATAATTAGTTAGGTTATAACATGAAAATTGGCGTCATTGAAAAAGATTATGGAATTTGTATTAATAATCCAAAGCATTTTTTGGCTTTCAGCGATTTCACGGTTAGTGACGGTATTGACATTGTTGAAAATGTCAATGTCGTTAAGGCCAGAGCTGATTTCAAATCAACTGCAAAAAAAGCGGAAGTTTTCAATCAGTCTCAAGGTTCATACATTGCACAAGCAACTGAATCCTTGGATTACTTTGAAAACACCTATGGTGACTTGACTATTTTCACATTCATGGCAAATGATGTTGTTGTTGAAGAATTTACCAATAATTTAAAGGTGGCAAATTCTCCTAAAGGATTTTTGGATGCAAGAATTAACTTGAGCAATATCGTTTACATTGATAAGGTTTTGTCTCCGAAAGTTTTGCTTAAAATCTTTAAAACAGTCACTAATATTAAGGCAAAAACTTTGGCCCATATGGCATTGCCGATTCACATTCAAAACATCTTGAATGACGATGATTTCCTTGCGGTTCTTTGTAATGTTCCTGAAAGCGATGGCGAAAGCCTGGATATCAATAATGCCCAATATGACGAAATAGATTTTGAAGAAATAAAAATTCAAATTGAAGAAGCTATTGAAATAAGTATTGAAGATGCCTTTAGAAAGCTTGATTTGACTTTTGGAATATTGGATTATCTTGTAGCTGAAGGAATCCTTATTGGAGATTTGATTGAAGCGGGATTGGAACTTGTTGATGATGCCGAAGTTTATGATGATTTAAAACAGAAAATGGAAGTTCAGATTCTTAAATCGTTAACAGACATTAATGTTATAACTCTGATTGTTGCTGCTATGAGAACAGAACATGACTTGGCCGGAGATCATATTCGTGAAATCAGTATTGATGATTCAAATCACTTGTATGCGGATGAAGTTTTGGGCCTAGCTGTTTCTAACCAGATTGCAGGAACAAAAGCAACTCTTAACTTTAGAAGATATTATGAAGCAAAACCAGGCATTATCTATGGCCTGCCTCCTTTTTTAGATGATGTGTTTGCAGGTTTGATAGCAGGTTGTGTTTCAAAAATTTTTGAGGAATGATTATGGAAGATGATAGCTATTTTGAAGATGAGGAATTTTCACCGATAAGGTCTTTGTTGGGCCTTTTGACATTTTCAACAATTTTGCCGATTCGTGTTTATACTTCAATTGAATACATGACCAAATTGACATGGTGTTGGCCGTTTCTGCATATATTCATTGGCATTCTGGCAGCAGCTTGCGGTTATGTCGCTTTGAATTTCCTGCATTTGAATACATTTTTCACAGCAGTAATTGTTTACGCATTCTTAATGATTATTACCGGTTATAATCACTTGGATGGCGTAATGGATATGGCTGATGGGGTTATGGTTCATGGAGCGCCTGAGCGTAAAATCAGAGTGATGAAAGACCCGTCCGTTGGTGCAGGAGGTGTTGCAACACTGTTTTTGGTGGCAAGTTTAACAATAGCTGGATTATACAATATTTTGGATTACAACTTCATATCCGGAATAATTATTTGTGAAATGGTTGCAAAGACTTCCCTCATTACGACTGCACTTTTATCCAAGCCGTTGACTCCGGGAATTGGAAGCTATTTCATGCTGGAAACAACTCCTTCAAATTATTTGATATCAACTACTTTCGTTTGCATAATATCATTTTTATTGGGCGGCGTTACTGGAGTTTGCGGAGCTTTAGGAGCCATTGTTTCAGGAATTATTATTGCAATTATTGCAAGAAGGAATTTTGTACTTGCCAACGGTGACGTTTTGGGAATGAGCAATGAAGTGGGTCGTTTAATGGCATTGCTGTTCATGGCAGTAGCTTTATATTTCTTCTAATTTTTCATTTTTAAGGCAATTTGGCATGTTAAAATTAAGATTGCTTTTTTAAAAAGCATTAGTTTATTAATCAGGTTCTATATAGTTAGTTTTGATGTGTGCCACTTGCTATTTCATATATTCATCACCTCCATTTTTAATATTAAACTTCGTTCATAAACAAACATCATCCAAATCATATTCCAATTAATGGTAAGTGGCCGTCATCACTCATAATTTTTAAATATTCAGAATTTAAAATATTAGATTAATTAATTTATTTTTTTGATATTATGAATGTAAATGTTTTAAGATTAGATCACAGATTAAAAAGAGATACTCGTATAACAATGGAGGCAATTTTGAAATAGAATATACTGAAAGTTATATGGGAGTTATCAATAAATGGAAAGCTGATGGCGGAAAAGTAGTTCACCTGACAATGTATGGATCTCAAGCTCATGAAATCGCTCCTGAAGTTCGTGAAGACGGATCAGATATTTTAATCATTGTCGGAGGTTCTAAAGTTCCTGGAAAAGTATATAAGGCTGCAGATTGGAATGTTTC
This sequence comes from uncultured Methanobrevibacter sp., assembly GCA_900320955.1. Taxonomy (GTDB): domain Archaea; phylum Methanobacteriota; class Methanobacteria; order Methanobacteriales; family Methanobacteriaceae; genus Methanocatella. Next base: position 23,556 of record ONUN01000019.1, read on the forward strand.
CGTTACAACCCAACCTCATTCTGAAGTTTCATCTCTTGCAGTGTTCCAACATTTGTTGATGGATGGTAAAGAGTTTGATTTGGAATTTGAAAATCCTGTACTTGAGGTTATTCCAACTGCTCATGGAAAGAACGTCAATATCCACAACGAAAATCGTTAAGAGATAAAGTCATCCAATCTTTTGATGGCTTTTAGTTTTGTATCTTTTTTTATGCGGGCCTGGTCAATTGCATCTCTGATTGTTTGGATGGAATTGTCATAGACTTCCCGGTCAACAGGATATGGAAAACCATCTTTTCCTCCATGTGTAAAACTGTATTTAACCGGATCTTTCCAGCTGGCAGGTTCTCCGTACACCAAATCGGATATCAATGCCAATGCCCTTATCTTTTTAGGTCCAATTCCCTGAAGAAGAATTAGCTCTTCATAGTTTTCAGGCTGAATTTCCCAAGCTTTTGTCAGGACTTCAAATTCCTTATCTGAAATGTCCATATCAAGTACGGGATGGTGCGCAGGCATTGTAAAATCTTCCAAAAGCATTTGGTTGTCTTTTCTTTTGAAATATTGTCTTAGATGGTTTGGATTGTCGTTGATTAAATCAACACTAATTTTTTGAGCTTCTTCACTATCCTTTGAAGACATGTTCAATGTGTTTGGAGTTTTCTTGTCGCAGGAAATTCCGCTGTGGGGATCATTTAATAATGTGTCCGCCTCTTCGCCAAGCCAATGGTATCTGCGGGCATATTTTGTTTCTGTGTTCATTCCCTGCTGGATGACTGCCCAATCTCCTTTTTCTGTAATAAAGAAGTTGTGCTGGTATAATGTGTATCCGTCCTGAATGCATGAGTTGTCAATTTTAGCGGATAACTTGCTTGTTTCAACCAATGTTTCGGTGGTTTTAGTTTTCAAGTTAAATACTTCTCCTGCATGTTCAATTCCTTCAGGAGTTTTCCTGGATTTTGCACCTTTTCCTCCGGTCAAGTAAATTCCATGTTCTTCCGGAGATAGTGATGATTTTAGAGCCCCTAATGTGGTTGTGGTTGTTCCTGAAGAGTGCCAATCAAAACCTAAAACACATGAGAACGCCTGAAACCAGTAGGGATTTGAAATTCTGTTTAAAAATTCATTCAAACTATATTCTTCAATGATGACTGAAGCTAGCGCTCCTGACAGGTCGACCATTCTGGAAAATAACCATGATGGGGGATGACCTCCATGTAATGGTAAATTAACTGCTCCTCTTCTTTGCATGAATTATGATATTGTTTTATTTATATATTATTCTTTTACCGAGAGCGGCTGAAAAGTATTTTTGAAATAATTATATTTTTTCAGCAACACTTATTTTTTTACATGAAATCCCCATATAAACAAAACTTTAATAAGTAATGGTTACTAAATTCATATATGTTATATTTATTAACAAATTATTTAATCAAAATTATTATGGAGCGTAATTTTTATGGCTATAGATAACGGAGATTTTGTTAGAGTAAACTTTAC
>ONUN01000028.1 GCA_900320955.1 uncultured Methanobrevibacter sp.
ATACAGTATCGTTAATGTTAGATACCAATTCAAACAAGTCCTGATGGCTATCTTTTAACTCCCTTATACCTTTACCGTAATATACATCTCCTTTCATATAGATAGTATGAAAGTTGTCATACTTATATATTTTGTCGGAAAAATATTACTTTTCAAATGCTCTCTCTAACAATATTTAAAAAATAAAATACATAGGTGATAGCATGAATAACGAGCTCATTAAGAATATGTGTTTAAGTTGCAATCATTCAAAACAGACACAGAACAACTATAACCTTTCACTTCGGAAGTACTGTGAATATTTCGACATGTCACTTGAGGAACTTCTGATGGAAGCTGAAGAAGATGAAAAGAACAATGTAAGATGGAAAAATTGCCGTTTAAGAGCTAAACTGATTGAATTCAGACACCACCTGTTACAGAATTATGCTGCAAGCACTGTGAAAAAAGACATCTGGAGCATCAAATTCTTTTACAAATTCTATGACATTGAAATACAATCATTGCCTAGAGTTACCCAACAGTCTTTGAGAAAACCCCAGCCAATCTACTATAAGGATTTACCTGACAAAGAAGTGATAAGGGAAGCATTTAAAATATCTTCACCATTGATGAAAGCCATAATACTGTTTTCATGTTCAAGCGGTTGTGCCAGAGCAGAAGCATTGAGTTTAACCATACAGGATTACATAGATGCAGTATCAGAATATATACCTAGGCGCAGAATGGACATTTTTGAGGTAATTGATTTCTTGAACGAAAAGGATGATGTCGTGCCTACCTTCAATCTCCGAAGGAAAAAAACAAACAAATATTATATCACATATTGCAGTCCAGAAGCAGTAAATGCAATCAATGCATATATTTTAACACGCACAGATTCAGTTAAAAATGACAGCCCCCTATTCGATGTAAGCCCAACACATCTTGGAAGATCATTTCAAAAAATAAACGATACATTGAATCTTGGAAATGTTGGAAAATATGCTAGATTCAGAAGCCACATGCTGAGGAAATTCCATGCAAGCGCATTATACAACGACGGCATGAGCATAGACAAGGTCAACGATTTGCAGGGAAAGGCTAAAAACGTAACTGATTCCGTTTATTTCATGACCAATCCTGAAGAGTTGAAATATGAATACATCAGGCATTTGCCTGCCGTAACAATCAATATGGATGTTGAAAAGCTATCAATCAAGTCTCCTGAGTTCATGCAACTGGAAAATGATAAAAAGAAATTGGAAACTGAACTTGAGGTCCTTAAGCGAGAAGTGGCAGATATCCGATCGATGAAAAAGGATTTTGAACTCCTTAAAGCACAGATAGGAAAATAATCTTGTGATGGCATTTGACCCTGTTGGATGCCATTACCAAACATTCATAATACTTGATGTCGACCCCAATATAATTAATGGCCGGCATTCCCCCATTAATTTAACTAACTGGAATTGACATTAACGGCAACGTTTTTGGATTTGGATTTGATTTTCGAACTGCGATATATATGCACGAGTTTCAAAATACCGGTTTTGAATAACTATACATGGATGTTAATGTTAATTGATTCAGAACACTCTATTGAATTAATTAGCGTTCAATCCAAATTTTTTAGTTAAAAGTTTTTTCTTGTATTTGGTTTCAATCTTTATAACTTCCTTTTTTTCCATATCTTCGGGCAATACTTTTAATATTGAAAACTGAAATTCATTATATCTTTCAGGATGTTGATCAAGGAGTTCTATTAGCTTCTTATCATCACCGTCCTTTGTATTTGCATATGATGTCCAACGTTGTAATATTCCTTTTTCCCCATATGCTGATCCAACATATTTCTTTCCATCTGTAGTATCTACAATAAGATATATTCCATTAACGTTTGAAAGTGCGGTATGCCAATCAGAGTATAAGTTAGGATTGTCCATTATTTCTTTTAATTTTGGATAGGATAATATGACATCTTCATAACTTGTAAATGGGATTTTTTTCTCTTTTTGGATAGCTATTATTTCTTTTTCTGTAGTGCCTTTGTGATGCCACATACGATATCCATCGCCCCATTCAATCATTAAACGTTGTTCAAAATCTTTAAAAGTATCTAATCTTTCTAATTCAAAATATTTTCCATCACCATTAAAGTCTTCAGGTGCAGCAAATCCTTCTGGCATATTTTCTGGAGCATTTGTATATTCGCCATTAACTTTGTAAAAACTATCTAAAATTGCAGTAGTTCCTTCACGGCTAATGAAAACTAGCCAATAATCATATTTGTTTGTAAAATTCTTCTTTTGGATGCAAGTATATTCTTCTACCATATTATTATCGACATATTCTCTGCATTTATCATTTGAAAGCACATGCCTTATTAACATTATATTTTTTGGGTCAATATCTGTTTTTTTTAGAATGTCTGAAAGGAATAGTTTCACTTCCATAAATACCACCTATTTTAATTGTATTAAATTATTGACTATAAGTTCGATATTTATTAGTTTATTATGTATTGCTTATATAATTAAGAGTCGACATTAACATTAACGACCACGATATTGGAAATCAAATCTGATTTTAAACCCCAATATATATGCACGAGTTTCAGAATACCAGTTTCGAATAGCTAGCCCCGGCCGTTAATGTTATTTGATCCAGAACAATTAAATTCTGAATCAATCATTTCGTATAAAAACAAGATTATATGTCTCCGAATATTTCCTCACCCTTTTCGGTTAATCTGTACAGTTTTCCTCGTTTTACTTCAGGATTGACACATTCGACGAGGCCCAGCTCTTCCAACCGATTCAAGGGATTGGAAACATACGTCTGTTTGGTACTATTCCATTCCATGCCTTCCTGAAGAGACATTGCCTTAATATCTATCATATCCCAGTTTTCACGTCCGACTTCCAGATTCCAGTTATAGATTATGTTGCAGGTTCGCTGTGAAATAAATCCGTTTTTTAAAACCTCCGTTATTTCATCTAGCGAATCCACCAGGAAGAAAATTGAATGGCTTGAATAAAATCCGTATCTTTGAACCCTTTCTTTTTGAGGGATGGAATGGAGGAATTTCAAAGCCTCATCATGTGTGCTTGTCCAAGTCAATCCGGAAACGTCTTTTTCATCTGTAAAATCAATTATATATTCGTAAATCCAATTCAGCAGGTTTTTATTGCTTTTGCGGATCATCTTTTTTATACCTCACTTTTTCATTAATAGTGATTAATTGTTTTATGTGACTGATTATTTAAGCTGAAAGCGAGAGCATTTGAAAAGTAATCGCTTCAACAAAATGGCCGTATTGGCATTTAAATTAATTGATATCATTGAACTGCCAGCAGTTTACACCGTACTTAAATGATAATCTGATTATATTTGAATAAATACTTTTGACAATTGTTATGCTCTGAAAACAGTGCCCTGATATGTATTTTGATTATGACTTCGTTTCACTGGCAAGTGTTAGGCTTCATTCCAATTTGAATTTTATACAATCTGATTTTTTTGTCGAAATAGTCTGTTGAAATGTTTAGCAAAATTTGTGAAAACACAAGGCTTAAGGACACAATAAATTTCAAAAAAACTGAACAGATTAATATCGAATCGCAAAAAATAGAATGCAAATGTTTAAATAGAGATAATTACAAACAAAGTAATTGGCCCACACCATTATTACGAAGTCAGAGCAATTTTACATGCTCGTACAACTTTTTCTTGGTGAGGCCTAAACAGTAATCTATGGAGGTAAAATATCAAAAAAAGTAATGAGAAAAAACAGATTATAAAAAAAGGATTATATTATGAATAACGAGCTAAATATTATTTTTTAATATAATCCTATGGGGTCAGTAAGAGAAAAATAAGAATAGTTAAACAGAGCCGCGAAACTTTGTTAAAAATTAATACTTTTCAAAACTTAACCCAATATCTAGTATATTTTAAGGAATATATAAATATTGCCACATTAACAATGGCAAACTTATTTTATTCTAAATATTCGTTAAGAGATGGAAAATTAATTTTACTCGAATGCTATTTTTATTTTTCAAAGACTTCTGGCCTCAATGTGTTTTAGACTGTTGATCATGCACTCCCATAATGGGAAAACAGGAGGCACCAAATAATGTGTGAAGTAATCAAACCCCGGCCCAATGAAGTAATAATTTTCAATAACTTCATGGCACTTGAAGAAGCAATTGCTGAAATTCAGGAAACTGAAAACATCCGCAATGAAAAGGAATTCTTCGATTCATACAGAATCAAGATAATGAAACTGGACTAAACACGAATAAAAAATATTTAAAACACAAGAGAGGTCAAAAAATATGTTTGAACAAGAAATTGATGGCGTACAATACGTTACAGTCCCCAAAGAGCTATGGGACAAAATGTGGGAAATGTTTGATAAAATTGATCAAATAGGTGAATAGACATGAGCAGCTATTCACCGTTTGAAAAACATGATGCAGACCAATACGCATTACCTAACCAGTTCGAAGACAACTACCATGGCATCCTCACCCACAATGGCGAGATCAAAGTTGCCAAAGGTGATATGGAACAGGAAATCCTCTACATTGACGATGACGGTATCGTATTGGTGGATGGTGGCGAAAAAGCATACCAAACACTAATACACTCCAAGCTGTTAGGACTGATTCACTATGCAACTGAAGGTGATATTGGCTTAATCAAATTCATAAGAGGAGAAGCATTCATTGTCGGATTCAGGAAAAACAAACCGGAGGGCAAATATGGAACAAACACTTCTTGAGATGCAGGAAAATCTTACTGACGGATTATTCATTGAATTTGCATCCATTGATGAAGACTGTTATTATTCACTGACCAAATCCGATGAACTCAAATTCCTCGACGATAAAACAGTGCTCATACGCAGAAAAAGCGGAAGGCATACAATAATCAACCTGAATTGGATTATTGATATCCGCATCAAAAGGGGGTTATTTCAATGACCAAACCGGCAAGATTATATCCTAAAGAGGAACCGATGAACTTGAATCCCAAAGTAATCTTTATTGGGAGCATAATATTTGCTGTAATAATTGGCTGGATTGGTATAGCAACCAGCACCGGAGGAATCTAAAATGAATTCCTCCAATCAACATGAAGGTGATAAAATGGTAAAGGCAGAACTTATAGAAAACCCACAAGTTCCTGAAGAAACAGGATTAATAGCTGCAGACAACGTTCCGGATGTCGATGTAGCTATTGAACAGTGGGACGCTTATCAAAAACTATGTAAAGGATTATTAAACGAAACAGACTATCAAGAAATAATTGTTAAGGAAAAAGATGAAGACGGAAACTATGTTAAAGTGAAAAGACACTTCAAAAAGAAATCAGCATGGCAAAAGCTCTCAAGAGCATTCAACGTTGACACTACCATAGTTGACCGATCATTGGAAAGAACCAAAATGGGAAGAGTGCGTGAAGCCTACTACTGCGTAAGGGCAACACTGCCTAATGGCCGTAGCGTTGAATCAGACGCATTATGCTCCCGTTCTGAAAAAGGAAAAGACAAAGTCTCAGACCACACTATCATGTCCACTGCAAAAACACGTGCAACCAACAGAGCTATTGCAGAACTGATAGGAGCCGGAGAAGTCAGCGCTGAGGAAATGACAGCTGAAAAAGTGATAGCGCCAAACCAGTCAAAATTTCTAAAAGAGGACAATAGCTAATCCTCTTTAATATTTTTTAGGAGACAAATAAAATGAGTTTTGAAAATACTAAACAAACAATATTTACAGGTACAGAACTAGATTACGAAGAAATTGTAGAAATTCCAGAAGGATATGAAAAAGCAGAATTGAAAGATTTTGAAGATGGAACATTAATCACCGGCAGGCCTGAAATGGCTTCAGTAACATCATTCACTTTCGATGATGACGGTGAGGAAAAAACCGTTAACAGATTCAAATTATACATCTTCCAGGATGCTGACCAGTTATATGTTGAAATCAATGTCAATCTTAAAAATGATGGAGACATTCACAAAAACGTCAGAAAAGGAAGCGTGTTATTTGATTTCTTAACCAGCATTCTTGTCCAAGTAAAGGAAAGATCCGGAACCTACACATTCTACAGTTTCATTGTGAGGGACGTTCAGGTATAAGGTAATTGAAATGAGTGAAGGAAGTTCAGCTATACAAATCAAAAAAGCTATTGGTAATGTTTATAAACCGGATTATGAGTTTACATACTTTAAAAACATTATCAGTGCTTTCTATTTGCAGGGTACAGACCCCGAAGTGGTTGAAAAGATTCTTAGAGAATTATACAACCGCCTTCCTTCTCATGAGAAAACATTGGATGAAATCATCAAACTCTTCGAGGACATTTATTTGGGTGAGGAAAATCCAAATAGTGGGATAAAAGGCATTGAGAGATTCATATCAGATAACTATGACAAAAAGACCAGTATATTGGTAGGGCGTGAATTGAATAGGGCAATCATACCATATGATACCAATAAGATTTAGCTCAAACAAATATATCGTTATGGACTACAGAAAAAATGAAGTCACTACACAGACTATAGAATGGAAAAAAGGAAATGAAGTGGCCGATTATACAAGAGTATTGCTTTGCTATCCGCTAAAGATTACAATACATGACAATCCGATAAGTGAAGCCGGAAGAACATTCAGCATTGAATGGAAGACAATAGAAGGAGGGCATTTCCACACTAAAGACATGAACATTGTTGAAATGGAACAATACTTAGTGGAACATGGTTATGTTCTCTCACGTTACCAATTAAAGGAAGTGCTTCCAGGCATAATTCAAATAGCTATTGAAAACGATTTGGCAATCATGAAAACAGATATAGAAACACCGGGTTTCTACTATAACAACGAAACCAAAAGCCTGACAATAGTTGAATTTGAATTGAATGCCACTGACATTAACAAAATGAATATGGCATTGGATTTGATTGAAGATTTAAGAAATTACTTCATAGGTCAGGAAGGAAAACTGGCAACAACGCTAAAGCATGCAATGATAGTTCCTTTCGGATTTGCCAAAAAACAGATGGGATTACCATTAGAGAACCTAATTCCTTATATGTTCCATTTCGGAAAGGGTGGAAGTGGTAAGACAACACTTGCCCGTATTGGAACATATTTTTACGGTGAACCGGACAGCGAAACCGATATTGGAGGATCTGAATTTGATACCGTTCCAAGAATTGGTGCTCAAATATCCAAATCCACTTTTGGAAAGATCATCAATGAACCTGTAGGCGTGTTCAACTGTAAAAGCTGCACAGAAACATTGAAAACCTGTGTGGAAAGGACAAATGCAAGACGCAGATACGAAGGAAGGAATTTAGCTATTATTCTTGCATTATCTACTTTGTCTTTCACATCCAACAGTCCGTTGCCTAATGTCGAAGGGTTGACAAGAAGATTTGTTCAGCTAATGTATACTCACAGTGAGAAAAAAACAGATGATGAAAAAAAGGAATTCATGGCACATTTCCAAATGGACTCTCCTAACGATTGCCTGTTTCATCATTTGAAGTATCTTGCGGACTTTGTAGTAAACGAGATAAATGAGGATATAGAGCTGTTAAGATTACCTTGGCAGGAACTAAGCAATGAATTAATATTAAGAGCATACACTACCTGTGGCCGTGAATGTCCAGAATGGCTATTGACATTTACTGAATCAGTAACACCTGAAGGCTTGGATGAAGAAGAAATAGAATATTTAAGAATGTTTTTCATTGAAGAGATTAACAAACACAACAAAAGCATTAAAGTCTATTCAGCTGAAGATGGATATCCAATTAAATATCATGATTATTTCACAGATTCAGTTAAAGACTCAAACGACTTTTACGAACGTGTCTTTAACATTATCAATGAACGTCTGATACCTTATATGGTGCTGCATCATGGAAGGGATGGTCTTGACTATGTCTGCTTTACAAGCGGCCTTAGGAAAGCATTGGAAAATGCCAATGAAGTATGCTATAACATAAAGAGCATTGCTGAATTGCTGGGTTGGGAATATAAAACTGTCAGAATACCAGAATCCACAAAGGTTATGGTTGTTAGGTTTGATAAGTTTTTAAATTTCCTATATCCTAATTTAAGTGAAAAGGAGGCCAATCAATAATGTAACTTGTGATGTAACTTTTGCAAAAAAATGTAACCTGAGACCCCAAGTTACTTCAGTGAAAAAATTCCAAGGATTATCAGCTCTTTATTTTTAGATTAAAGCTATTTGAATTCATTTTATTTTTTCACATTTTGAAGTAACTTGACCCTCCAGGTGAGGGGGCCTATGGTAGTGAAAAGTAGTTGGGATTGTTAGGTTACAAAGTTACAAAGTTACTATATTTTGATAAGTTACTAAGTTACTAAGTTACTTTAGAATAACGAGCTGATAAAAATGTTTAGATGTGATTGTTATCCGAATCATGAAATATGTAAAAACAAAAACACCTGTGAATTCTGGATACCATTAAATCAAAAACTCAAACAATTAAATCAACAAATATCGAAAGCCTAAATCAAAGAAAAAGAGACTACTTCAAAATACTATCTGAAATTCAACATGGAAGATATACTGAAATAGTAGCTATTGACGGAAGATTAAAAAGAGTACCAAAAAAGAATGCAAGAGATGAACCTATATTAAATCCTGAAGATGTGCAAGTCGGATTGAATTTTAATGTCATATCTAAAGAGATAACTGACACAGAAACAATAATTCATGAATTAAGAATTAGAGAAAACAATATATTAAAAATATTAAAGAAACGAGCTAATCAATACGAATAGTTATGTGGAATACCACTTATCCACATTAACTCTTTGTTGCTACGTTTCTATATTAAAGTTAATTTGACCATTTACGGCTTAAGTCACTGTCATTGAATACAGTTTTTTCTTGACATTCTTTTAACTCGCTTATGTTATCTCTAAAGAATTTTAAGCAGAAATCTTTTTTTGCATTGAAATTATCGCAGTTTAAATGAATGTTTTCCTGACAGTTATCGCAACCAATTTCAGTTCCTTGTTTGTTTTTGCAGGATAATTCATCGTTATCATCCAGATAACGGAAGTCACAGTCTTTAAATATTATATCAGTCATAAAATCCAAATCCTCCGTTTTTTTATTTTATCATATTACACTCTGTTAATAGGAGAATAAATAAATTATTATCGAAATTAATAATTTAGTTTTTCATGTCGAATACCATTTATCAACATCAACTCTTCGAGGTTGCTTTTCATTAGCTAGTTTTTCATAACCTCCAGTGAACGCCACAACACAGTCATCATGGATGGCTTCATTCGGATAAGCTGTTATTTTTTCCAGAAATTCCATGGCCCATTTTTTCGTAAACCCTGTTCTATCCTTCCCAACCAGGTATATTCCATTGAGTTGAATATCTGCTGAAACTCTTCTTGCACGATCAACTTTGTTCTCTCTTGAGTTGCCCGTACCTGTAGTGAATCCTCTTCTTGTTAACTCATCAATTATAAGCAATCCAAAGTTTTTACCAGTGCTCCCATCGAGTTCAATATACTGCACATCTGACTTGTCACGTGCTGCAGTATTGACAATTTCATTGATTAAGTTTCTTGACTCAAGCTGAAATTCATATGAATCCACAATGTAGATATTGCCGTTTATATCTTTAGCCAGCAATACTCCAGCAGTGTAATCGGGATCGCTACCTTTCAACTTATCATCATTCAACACTTCAGTTGCAGCTAGATCCCAATACCTGATAATTCTGACAATTGGAATTTTTAAGTATTCATCATGTGAAATCAAGTGGAAGTCCGCTTCATCAAATAGCTGACCTTTAACGCTTGCATACCAGTTACCGTTCATTAACTGCTCTCTTGTTACCCTATCCAATCCCATAAGGTATTCTTCATAGTCTTTTCTGTCCAGATAGATGTTATCCAAATAGCTGGAGCTGATGAACCTTATTTGTGATTTGTCCTGAATGTCTTCATCTATTTTTTCTATGAATCTTTCACGAACCCATTTGTTTCCACGTTTACCCGGATTGCTGGAGCACATTAACTGTGTCGGAAGCTTGTTGTCTTTTGTTTTCCTTACTCTAGAGCGCATATAGATATATTTGAATCTCTCCAGTTGTGTCAGCTCATCAATGCCGATGAATTGATATTCAGAACCTTGATAAGTATCCAAATCGTTAATGTTACGCAAATATCCAAATGTTAATGAATTGCCGTTTGGAAATGTCCATGAATGTTCAGTACCATCCCACTTTGGCCTAATGGCTGAATTATTTTGAATTTCCTTTCTGTTTAACCACTGGCTGGCCTTATGGATTAAAGCTCCTTTACGCTTCAGGTCAGATAAGGTACGTCTCAGAATTAATGCATGATATTCGTTGGTATCATCCTCAACATAAAACAATGCCCTCATCAATAGACTTGTTGATTTGCTTCCTCCAGCTGCGCCTCCAATCAAAACTTCCTTTTCTGTAGCCAATATCATTTCAGCTTGTTTTGGAAAAGGATTGAATGGAATATATGGATTCTCATATACACATTTCTGAAGAATAGCTTTGTCTTTAGCATCTAAATGGAATTTACCGTTTTCATCATACATTATTATCATCAATCTGCTTTGCAAGGATTTCTATTTCATTCATGATGTCCTTTTGAGACATTTCAATTTTCTTATCTTCAAGTTCTAAAACTCTGTTTTGGAATAGTCTGTCCATTTCATCTTTGAATAATTTGTTTTTAGCGTCAAATGCTTTAACAGACAGTTCAAGGTATCTGATTTTTAATTCCGCCAGATCAAGCAAGTATCTTGCCAAGCTTTTTTCCCCTGCATGATATCTTACTTCCTGATCCAGTTTTGCAAAATCAATTTCAATACCAACAGCGTTTTTGGTAATCTTGTCAAGATTGTCGAGTCCCGTTTTGATGTCTGTGACCTGCTGCTGAAGTATGGTATCAATAGCCATGTCAATGTTGTCCTGATGAGCATTAGTGTTTGTTATTTGTCTTTGACTGATGGCCCTATCTGTTAATGCCCCCTTATCTCTTGCTCTTGGGTCTTTTTCTTCATCATTAAGATGATATTTCTTTTTGAATCTGGAGAATGTTGACCTGCTTACTTCGAATTCATGCTCTTCTGCAAGCCATCTTCTCACGCTTTGGTCTGTTGCTCCGGATGTTTTCATGGCTATTATTTCATCCAGCAATGTTTCCATGAAATCAGTTTTATTCAGGTTCAATGTTGCTTTGAACTTCCTGTAGGTAATGTCTGCAACATCCCGGTTGTATTTTGTTTTTAGCATTTCCCTGACTTCGTTGTTGCTCATTCCTTTTTTGCAGCAGTTCATTATTTCCTGTTCGTGCTGTTCCAAAAAGTAAATTACATCTGAGTTTCCCCTGCCCATGGTGATGGTGCCTCCTATAAGTCTCTTAATTCCCTTTCAAGCTCCAGCTTTCTTGCTTCAATCAAGCGGTGTTCAGTTTGTTTTATGATTCTTTCATAAGCAGAGTTATTGTTTATTTCCATTATTGTGTTTTCTGCTTCGCCCATAGCTATTAGTTTTGCTCCAAGCTCATAGGCATCTTTATGGGTAAAAGAAGAATCTTCAACTATTTTTTTGAGTGTTATTTCCACTCTTGCGCTGATGTTGGTTTTTTCGGTTAACATAATACATATATTTATTATGTATTATATATAAAAGTTTATTAGAAAAAATATATAAAAGTAATAATAAATTTTATTATTACCTTTGACAATCAAAAATAGTTTCTGTTAAGAGCAATATCCTGGAGATATATTTTTTGAAGTCAATAGCTATTCTTCTTTATCCATTTGGTCGAGTTCTTTTTGAAGATCTGCAATCTGCATTTCTTTGTAGAATCTTTCGAACCTTCCGGTTTCAATGAGAAAAGCTGAAACTTCAAGAGCATCTCTATAGGTATAATTGGACTCTTTGATAATTTGCTTTTTATCTTCATCCATGTAGGATGATGTATTATTTATATTGGCCATAGCTATTACAACCTGTATATAATAATTAATATAATATTTTATTATTCTTTTTATATAAAATTATCATTATTTGAATTTCAGAATTTCAAATCCAAAATTACAGTTTTCAATAGTTAGTGTTGCCTGCACAATAATAAATGTTAAGACCAATATAATCAATAGAGAATTTTTTTCTTTTAATTTAATTTATCAACACTGACATTAACGGAAGCCTTTTAGATAATACCCTCTGATTTTAAACTGTGATATATATGCAAAAGTTTTTAAAGGTTGTTTATTTTTCTTTTAAATAAATATTAAATTAACAGCAACTTCATTAAATAATCGCTATTTTCTATATAGCAAAATGACTGTGGACCTGTGTAATCTTTCATTTCAATAAATTCATCAAAAACCTTTAGATTATTTATTTTGATTGCATAACCCTTTTCACGGTCTTTGAAGTATTCGAAAAAATCCTTTTTAGATATTCCTGAAACTTCAGAATATGAATTCCATAACTCCTCTGGAGATTTGTGTATGATTTCATCAACCTCAAAATATCCTACAATCTTTTTAACAGGATAAGATGAATATATATAAATTCTCTCAACATTTTCTTTGAAAATTGACTTTCTGAATTCATATTGCTTTTCACCAGTTAGAATCCGATTTACAAATTCTGGCTTGATTGACATTAGTACATTCATAAAATCACTTAAAAAATTTCTATTAATTAATATATGCATATCTTAATAATTAAATTAATCATTAGAAGTTCCTTTAAATTAAAATAAAAAAAATAGATGTTAACAATATCTTGTTAACTGCTATACAAATCTGTAAATATCCAACTTGGATCATAAGCTAGGATGTATCCATCATCACACCAGATTGATTTAACATTACCTGAAGTTGTATCTGCTACTGCAGCCGGGTCTCTATTAATCCAGTTCCCACCAGTATGTTTTTTATGCTTGAGTCTTAATCTTATGTGTCCTGTTCCAGATACTCTGCATTTGACGTGGACAAACTGCACATCATAGCCTAATGATTTAGCTATTCTGTAATAAACCTGCCCCCAGTCCACACAATTGGAACCTTTACCTGATTTAGCATCGTTAATTGTTTTCTTGTCTGTTTTTTGTGAATCAAAGTATTTACTGTATAATTTCTTCTTTGCTATAACAGCTAATGCCTCATCAATGGTATTTCCTTTGAAGTTGAATGTATTGATAAATAGCTTCATTGTGGAATCCTTGTAGTCAGGAAGGGTAGACATTCTGTATACAATAGCTGGAAGTCTTTTATTTGCTCTGATATATGCTTCTGTCCTTATGGCCATGTCCACATATTCGGCTTTATCAATCTGAAGACCATTCTTTAATGTCACATAGTTTGGAAGGAAGTCTAAAGACTTGTTGTCTTTGATTAATGCCATTGTGTACATAGCTACTAGCTTGTCTGTACCTAACTTCTTTGCTTTCTTTTCAACATCCTTACAGTTACCTTTTAAGGTTAATATTTGGTAATAGTCACGTTTTTGGTATTTCTTTTTGTTCTGGAGTAGCCAATAAGCAATTGAATTCATTGCTTGTGAGAACTGTGTCCAGCTTATACTATCTTTATTATCTGACATATTATATTATTTATATAAACAAGATAATAAATTTATGTATGGTAAAGATAAAGAATATGTTGAACCTGAAGTAAAAGGGGTGGAAAAATAATACAATTATGCAGAGTAAGTCTTCAAGTCCAACTATAACTCTTTTTATTCTTTATCTATTGATTCTAGTATTTCATTCATCAATTTAACAGTGTCAATATCATTTTCGGCACCAACTTCGTATTCAATAATGGAACCAACTATTTTATCTAGAGATCTGTCCTGAATAGCTGAGACTACTCTTAATTTTTTGTGAGTTTCATAATCTACTTTAACATTTATTCTTTTTCTTGGGTTTCCTTTATCTAATAGCTTATCGTTGAGGTCATAAGCTGTATTGTCAATGTCAACTCGTTTTAACCATCCATATATCTTTTCAGAATTATCAAATGACATTTTAACATACTTAACAATATCCAAATCAGATATTTTATCTTCAATAATTGCTGTAGCTATTTTTTCTATAGTGGTATCCTTTGATGCAACTATTACTTTTAATGTTTTATGAGTATTCGGGAATAGCTTGACAGTTATTTGTTTTTTAGGAAGTTCGCCCATTTCGTTAATGTAATCTTCACGCACTTCTTTCATTTTGTTTTCACGTTCTATTTGCTTTTGAATTAACTCATCAAATTTATCGTCTGCCATTTTTATACCTCCTGCAAATTTAATAATGTATTTACATTTAAGATGTACTTACATATAATATGTTTTTATAAGTATATAAACATTATCATCAAATTATAAATAAGCTGTCCAACTCTGTTGGACAGGTTGCGACGAACGAAGTGAGTCGCAATAGGTATATATAGAAAAAATAAGTATTATATGGTTGATTAACAAGTTAACATTAACGATTGGATTTTCATTACTAGAACTTATCAATGTCTCTGTTATGGATCCACTCACGATGCTTTCCAATAGCTACTCTAACAATAACATCAATAAGATCTGTTTCATCTTCTTTTTTGAAGTAATAATAAGCAGGTCCTTCCAGCATCTGCCTTAAATCATAGAAAGGTCTCGGTTTGACTGCATCAGGATTCATCAATCCATAATTCTTCAATATCTTTACATTATCTGTTTCGTATTTCTCTAATTTGGATTTTTGAACTTTAGTAGCCACTGTTTTTTCTTTCTTATCAAATATCTTAGCTATTTGGGTGCTGTCAATTAATATACTGGATTCAATTAATAGTAATGTTATTTCTTTTCCTTTAACAGTTAACATGGTGGGTTGTGAATTTTCATTATCTAAAATTAATTTCATTTTATAGCCTCTATTATATAATATGGCTACTTAATTAAATATATGTTTTTAAAAAAGTGGATTAGTTGTTAATGTCCGATATTAAATTTTTAATGAATTCTGATATCTTCTTTGTTTTTTCTTCCCCAGGAATTAAACCAAATGCCCCAACTGACCTAATACATTTCTCGTTCTCATAATATAATTCATTATTAATCCCCGGATATATGACATAAGCTCCAATTGTATTTGGAATTGCGTCTTTATATGCATGCATCTTAACAATATCCTCATTTTTAAACTTATCTGAATCAACATACATCTTGTATTTGGCATCGAAATGAATGAAGTACTTTTTATCAGATGCATTTACTCTTAAAGTATAATCCGGTCTTAACTTAACTGAATATGATTTATACTCATTATCAGTTTTCTTAAATGTTTTATTATAAAATAAATCAATTTCAACTCCATTGTAATTAAAACTTTTAATAATTCCCTCTCGAAGCTCAATTGACATACCATCCTCACTGATTGTGAATATATCCTCAAAATTAACTTTGCAATCACATAACTCTTGCATAATTTCTATTAATTTAAAATAACACCAATATTCATATAATTCATAGACCTTTTTCTCATGACCTTTGAATTTATCTGTTAATTCTTTCCAATTAATTTTAAAACCAAATTCAAACATTAAATAATACGATAAAATATCCCTGTAGCCTTCTTTTTTCTGCAGAACCTGTGAATTTAAAGGAATATGATCTAATCTTGAAATCTCTTTAAAATATCTTTGGCTTAAATAATAATTCAGTTCTTGTTTGTATACTTCTAATTTATCATATGCATAACCTTCATTGATTTTAGTAAGTAGGTCATCGATTAAATCACTTATTAATTCTAAAAAATATTTATAGAACCTATTTTCTGATACATCAATTGTATCCTCGTATTTTGTTTCATTAACAGATAGTGGAATGTTATTGCATAATTCTTCTGAGTCAAGTATAGCATCAATTAAATCATCAGGACTAATATTTGATGCGAAAGATGTCGGTACTTCTTCTTTAACATTTTCTAAAGTCGAATATAAATTTCTAGACAAATATTCAATGACTGAAGGCAAATGTTCTTCTCTTAAAATATATTCTAAAAGCATGAATTTCTCATAAGGACTTTGATTTTCATTTTCAAGTAAAAATTCTTGATAAATTGGAGAGTTTAATTCAAAAAGAATTCCTGAAGCGTATTTTGATAAATCTCCTATCATTTGAGGATAGTGTTTATTGTAATTGAGCTTTCTAGATTGAATTTCAATCGGCATGGAAAAAATACATTCACCTTCTTTGTAAATGTCAATGAAAGTTTTTCCGACATAGCTAGAAAACTGCAAATAACCTTTGTAGTTGTTTTCAAATTCAAATAATGTTAGTTGAGAGTTATCTCGGTACTCTTTAAGGGTTTTGAATACCTCTAATCCTTTTTCATTACTTTCAAATGAGATATCATATTTAAACTCTTCCAAAAGACAAATGTTAGCAAATTCATTATTCTTATTGTATATAATGGGAATTGTTTGGGTGGGATTATATGCAATAGGAACATTAGTTAGACAAATGTTATCTATTTGAACTATATTATTGGATGAGTATTTGCTTTCAGTAGATAAAATAATTATACCAATACCTGCATCAATTTTAACAATCTGTTTCATTTTAAAAACCTAATTAATAAAAGAAACGTATCTCTGTTTATCTAAAACATTTTGCATTTCTTTAATTTTTGCTTTTGAAGTTGGATAATCCTCACAAGCTTCAAGAAGTCTATCTAATGTTTCACCAAGAACCTTTTGAGATCCATGTAATTTTGGAAGCATTTTTTGTTTTACTTGGGCATCAAAATACCTTTTCCAATCCCAATTGCTTTGTTTATCTTCATAAACATATGCAACTGCCATAAAACGAGTAATTTCATTAATTACTCTAAAACCAAAGTCAAAACCTGCATCCTTAAGAATATCCTGGAAGTTAAAAAGTTCAGTGGACAATTCGTCCCAAAATTCTTCATTGTCAAATAATTTTTCTAATTCTTGAATAGACATTTCTTGAACTTCATTGCCTTTTAAAATATCTTCCAAGTATTTGATATTTCCAGTTGGAGCATTTTTATTTAAATTATTGGTCATATAATCTTTAGCAGAGTAAGTTTTAAATTCAATAGTATTAGCCCTATCTAAAACTTTAGGAGAGAACATGTAAGTAGTTTCATCAACATTAACAGTACCAATTATGAATAGGTTATTCGGCAATTCCAGTCCTTCTTTTTTATGTGCAAGGGGAATAGTCTCTTTACTTTCAATCGCCGATAAAAAGTCTGCAAAATACCTTTCAACATGAGAAAGATTCATTTCATCTAAAATTAGAAAATGAGGGTATGATTTCTCTTGGGATTGTTTAATTAAGTAATATGCAGGAGTGTATTGAGGTTTATTATTAAGAATATTACAATAACCAAGGATATGCCTATTTTCAGTCCAATTGGCCCCAACAGGAATGATTCTATAGTTGTTTTTATCATTTAAGTATTGAGCAAACAATTGAGATAATTTAGTTTTACCAGTCCCAGAATTCCCTGTGAGAATTACAAAAGGTTTAACTTTAAGAGACAATAAATAATTTTCTATAGTTTCTCCATCGAAGTAGTACCCGTTTCCAATCAGATAATCATAAAATGTATCATAAACTTTATTAGTTGTTTCTTTTTCTTCTTCTTCAATTGGTTCTTCAATTGGTAAATCATTTCTTTTTATTTCATTAAAATAATCATTATAATTACTGAAATATTGATACAAATCAATGAATTCGTTTAAATCATCTTCAAGTTCACTTTCAGGCGGTAAAAATATATTTTTATCTTCATCAAATTCATAATATTTGCAATAAATGTTCCCAGCACCATAAGCTTTTGCAAGATTCTTATTTGCTTCTAAATCACAAGTTTCACTGTATTTGCTGAAATCCAAATTACTTTCACGGTCATTGTCATTAATAGTTTTCACATGATTTCTGAATTTGCTCGCAATATTTTTAATCTTATCTAAGTCATTTTGATTGAAAGAAGCTTTTTTATACTCTTTAAACTGATTAACTCCTAAACCTAGACATAAATAGACTCCTTTCCCATTAGGTTTGAATAGGTATACAATATAATAATTTTCATTGATTGAAGGGGTTTCTGGGTTAGTAATAGTAATATAAGCAACAACATCTGCTCCTTGGGATAAACTACTATACTTAACATTATAAGAATTATTTGTATTCTTTAAAACAAGTTCTTGAATTGATTCTCTAAATTCACCCAAAAAATTTGAATATTCCTTTTTTTTATTTTCCATTTCTTGATCAATAAGGCCCTTTTTTTTCTTCTCTTTTATATTTGCATACTCCCTAATACTTGGGTATTCTTTAATAATTTTTGTTAAACCTTCATTTAAATTCATTTTCAATACTCCAAAATATCCTTGATATCATATTTCATATTTAAATATTATTCTATTTATTTTTTTATCAAAAAAAGTTAGATTTTAAAAAAGCTGAGATAGAGCCTTATCCCAGCTTTTAAAGGATTTGGAGTTAAATAAAAACTCTTAGCAGAAGATGTTAGTGAAGAAAAAGCAATTAAAACTTCACCAAATCAACCATTGAGATTTTTATATTCTTTTATCCCTACACGCATCCCTAACGAAAGGGCCAATATATTTAGGAGTTAAATTATGGCTCATGCTCTGAAATTACCTTTGATGATTCTGTTAGGTGCATTCATTAACACTCCAACAGAGGAAAGTATGAATAGCTTTGTATACATCGGCAATTCATCACGGATGTCCTTACGCATGAATTCAATCAACGGATAGAAGTCATACATCTCGCCGTCAGGACCTAAAGGTGCAACGGTTGTACCTGTGGTTCTAGAGTATAGCAATTTCATTCCAGGATTAATGTAGTCCATACCGATGTAGGTTTTATCTCCCATCTCGGAACCGCCATCGCAGACAGCAGTTCCAAGAATGTCTATGTTATCGACACCATAATAGCTTTTGATCAGTTCAACTGGTTCGACTTGCCTATTACTTTCGAATATGTCTGATTTTAAGGTTGTCAATGATTTGTAGCTTACGGCCATACTGTTTAAGTTAGCATAGCTTCCAGCTGATTCTTTGAACTTCTCTTGAGCTTTAAGGATGGTCATTCCAGTATCGTCACCGCTTTGGAAGTTGTAGGTTGCAACTTTGGATGAGTTCATTATCATGTCAATAGCTGCCTTTTCAATACTACGGCCGATAAGAATACCAACGTCTTGAAGCATGTCATTAACGGAGATTAAATTGGAATCAAGCATTTGAGCGGAAACGTTTAATACTCCACCGATAGTGTCAATGGAGACTGTTTCACTGATTGGTTTTCTAACGTTTAATTCCTGAAGGGTAGCACCAGGAGCAATATCTTTAGCCTCACCCAATACACCAGATTGAATAGCTTCTTCTATATTGACTCTTTGTGACATGTAAGTGTAGTACTGGCTGTTTTCCTGTATCTCTTGTTTTGGAAGTAATCTGGTGAATTTCATCCATTTCGCTGAAGTGTCAGCGACAATCTGTGCCATCACTTCATTTTGTACTTTAGCATCATTTCCTTTAGTTAACATTAACATTCACCTCTTATGGCCTGCAAGTACCTTTTAAAGCAAGACCTGGCTTATTTAATAATATACCTACTTTACTTTGTATAAACAACTTTGTATATTGAGGTAACTCATCATAGATGTCTTTACGCATGATTTCAATGATAGGATAGAAGTCTGCTATGTTTTCATCGCTTGTAATAGGTGCAACAGTAGTTCCACTTGATTTAGAGTATAATACTGTTAATGGTGCATTCCTAAGGTCAAAACCTATGTATTGTTTGTCACCTATTAATGATCCACCGTCAGCTTGAGTAGTTCCTAAAAGATCGATATTGTCAATACCGTAGTATTCTTTAATGTCCTCTACAGGCTGAACTAACTTGTTGGATGAGTAAGCTAATTGTTTGACATAGCTTAAGGTTTTATAAGACTCTGCCATTATTGTTAAATCAGCACCCGCTCCTGCATTACCTTTGAAAGCTTCCTGTGCTTTGATGACAAATTTTCCGTAAGCATCCATGGTATCTTGAGTTTCACTGGTATTGTAAACAGGAACATTTGGAGAGCTTATTAAAGTATCGTAAATGTTATATTCAATACGATTAGCAATAACGGTAGCTACATCACCTAATAAATCTTCAAATGAAACAATATCTGAATCAAACACATCCTTATTAACATTAAGGACACCACCAACAGTATCTATAGAAATAGTGTCTGTAACTGGTTTTCTAATGTTTAATTCTTGAAGTGATGCGCCTGGAGCAATGTCTTTAGCTTCCCCAAGTAAACCTTTTTTAATAGCTTCATCAAGATTAATGTTTTGTCTGAAATATGTGTAATAGTCAGAGTTCTCTTTGATTTCTTGTTTAGGAAACAATCTAGCTAATTTTAATCTTTTTGCGGTTTCATCAGTGATAGTTTGAGCTATTACCTCATTTTGTACTTTAGTATCATTTCCTTTTGTAATCATTCATTATCACCTTAAGTTTGGCCTGTGGTTCCGATATCGTATGGTCTGAATACTTCAATGTATTTGTAATCATCTGAGCTTGCAACAGGGTGCATTGCTATATATTCGCCGTCATTGGATTTGATAGCTCCAGTACTAGTTAAAGCTATTTTATCATTAACAGCAATGTTTGATAATCCACTAGCTAATTTTAATCTGAATAAATGCCCTAATACAAGGATGGCTGTCTTTCTTTTACCACCAGTCATGGTAACCGGATCGTTGACTGCAATTCCTAAAATGATTTCTCCTTCAGCTGCAGTATATTTTTTAACTGTAGGTTTTCCAATATCTGAGTTTGCAGATAATGTTACAGCGTCATCGACTTTAACCTTGTTTCCTGCATACTCGTATCCGGGAGTTTCTCCAGTAGGAGTTGTTACGGTGGTTGCAGTAATTGTACCTTCATCTAATAAGAAAGTTGTGACTTCTTTTCTTTCTTCAAGTAAAATAATAGAATCTGCCATTATATATGTCCTCCACTTAATATAAAGATTTATATATAATGGCTACTTTTTTAAGAGTTTAGTAAAGATTGATATTAACATTAACAGTTGACATTAACGGTTTAATATCAGGATTACTGTTTAATATTGATTCTCTAATATAAAATAATGATAAAATATAAATAAAGTTTAAAGGATCAGTGTTTAGATGTTATTTTAACATATAACTCTTCAAGTGTGTGCTCACGTTTGTCTTTTTTTAGTTCACACTCCCACACAGTGATGACCCTCCACCCCATTTTTTCTAGTTCTTTTTGGTTGTGTTCATCACGTTCCCTGTTTCTATAGAGTTTCTTCTCCCAGTATTCAACATTCGATTTTGGTATTCGCGCATATTTACATCCATCATGAAGATGCCAGAAGCAACCATGAACAAACACCATGGTCTTGTATTTTGGCAGTACAATATCTGGACTTCCAGGATATCGTTTATCATTTTTTCTGAATCGAAGCCCTTTTGAGAACAGATAGCTGCGAACAAGAATTTCCGGTTTTGTGTCTTTGCTCCGAATCCGTGACATGTTATAACTTCGGACTTCCTTGCTAACTTTGTCAACCATAAAATTTCACCAGATAACAATTCTTTAGAAAAAATATTAATGATAATTATAATTTTTAATTCGAAATAATCTCTGTCTAATTCTTTAATTTCACAAGTATCTTTAAATTAACTATCTGACTTTAAACAAAATAAATACTTATCTTCCATATGATTATTGTTTATTTTTGTATATCAATTGATATTTAATAGTTATAGAATCCTCATTGGTAATTTCAACTTTAAATAAATCTCCTGGTTTGATGTCATGTTCAGCACTTAGTTCAGCAGGAATGGTTAAATCTAATGATTTAGTGCCATGTCTTCCTCTAACTTTGACAAACTTTTCACTCATGAAATAATATTTAAATTTCATGTACATATAATATTTAATGTATCTAATGTACATTAATTCTTATTTTAAATGTGTGTCAAACTTAGTAATATAGTTGGAGTGATGCACAATGGGAAAAGATGGATTTGATAATGAAACATTATTGATGAATGCATTAGCTAATAAAAAGTATTGTGATCTTAATGAAAATTTGAAAAACACGATAACTTTCATTTCTGAAAAGCCTATTGATGATAATGAAATCATAAAGGCATATAAACTTGGTGGAGTTAATAAAACAGATTTAATTATTGAATTTAATAGCACTCCTTACAATTTAAGTATTAAAAAAGGTTCAGGCAATAGTGTTCATCAAGAAAAGGTTGATGAATTTATTTCATTTTTAAAAAAAGAATATGATATTTCTGATGACTTGAAAAATGATATTCTTTGTTTTATTTGGGGTGATGGAACATTAGATGGAACTGGCAATGTCTCTGATCGTTTATCCACAACTAAATTTAAAAATTTATATCCTGGTAAAGTAAATAATATTAAAAATTTTTTTCATATGCATAAACGGGAATTAATTGAAAGATTCTTAATTAAAGGTGTTAAAAGTGAATCTTCACCAGATTATCTATATTATGGTACTCCAGATGAAGGCACAATTATTAATGCTAATGATGCTTTAAATTGGTTAAGTGATGATAAAAATGAAAAGAAAAGAGCAGCTATTCCTGTTGGTGGATTAACCTTCCAAGCATGGAATAGGAATATTAATGGTGGAACTAAATCTGAAAATAAACGTGGAGTTATTCAGTTAAAATGGGGCTCTTTTGATGAGGATTCAAAAATAATTGCAGAGAGTAGGAAAAAATGAGAAATAGAGGAACTCCTGAAGGAACTGAAGAAGAAATTAATTTTGTAAAGCTGTTGAATAGAAAAGAAGATGGTGCATTATGGGAAACACTTAATTTAGATTCAAAAACTCATTATGCTATACATGTTTTGTATCATAAATTTGGTAAGATTAATCAAAAGAAAGTAAAACCTAAAGCTGATGTGTATATTGCTAAAGGAATTGTTCCACAGGATATTTTAGAAGAAAGAGATTTTTATCTTAATGAAGATGATGTTGAAACTTTTAATTTAGTTCCAATAGCTGGAACAGGCATATCTGTAAAGTTAATTACTTCTAAAAGATACCAAATTACTAAATTACATCCCAATACTTTTAATAAAATTTTTGGATCATATGAATTAGGAGCAGGTGCATCAATATATTGTAGAAAAGAAAAAGATTTAGAAAAAAATGATGCAGTAATTAATGGATGGTATTCTAACACTAAAGATTTCATTGACTTTTTCAAAAAAGCTGGAATTGACATTAACGATGAAAGTATTGATTTAGAAACAGCTAATGAGATAAAAAAATATTCAAATTTAAAAATTGAAGAAATAATAAACAACAATAAAGAAATTTCTGATTTTATATTTAATGGAATAGGAAATTTTGAGGAACCTTTCACTGTTCATTATCTGTATGAAAACGGAGAATTAAAAGACGATTGCTTTATACCGTTTAAACCTACAACAGGTTCTGGGAGGAGTAAAGGACAATTTACTATAGTGATAAAACCAAAATAAATTATTCTAAATATTTTACCATTTCTTTAGCTATTAATTTAACTACTGGAACTGTAACACTATTTCCAATTTGTTTATAGCTTTGAGAATAATTATCTTTCATCTTATAAGATTCTGGGAATCCTTGTAATCTTAAACACTCACGAACAGTTAATTTTCTATTCTCTGTAGCTAGAACTGGGACATTATTTCCTCCAGTTCCCATTTTGGCTGTTAAACATGGGGAACAACCATCATTTCTCAAAGAACATCGTGAAGGTCTTATTTCAGTTGCAAAAATAGGGTATTCTTCATTAATATCTTTTTTCTCCAAGTAATCTTGCAAATGTTTTTCCAGATGTTTTGATGCTGTTTCAGATAAATCATGCCCCTCAACATCATGTTCTAATAACTCATTAATATTGCTTTTTGAATAAATCGGGCTTGGAAATACGAATGAAGATACCTTTTTTTTAAAACCAACTATATATATTCTTTCTCTATTCTGTGGAATACCATAATCTTTTGAGTTTAATACTTGGTAAAATATTGAATATCCCATATTTGTTAATGACTGTTTAATAACTTTGAATGTATTGCCTTTGTCATGATTTGTTAAACCTTTAACATTTTCTAAAAGAAATGCTTGAGGTTTTTTTGCTTTAAGAATTCTTTCCACTTCAAAGAATAATGTTCCTCTAGTATCACAGAATCCTTTTCTATATCCACCAATACTGAATGGTTGGCATGGAAAACCTCCACACAACACATCATGATCAGGAATTTCATCAACACTAATCTTACTTATATCTCCTTTAGGATAATCACCAAAATTATCATAATATGTCTCATTGGCCCATTTATCAATGTCTGAACTAAAAATACATTTACCTCCTACTGATTCAAATGCTAATCTAAATCCACCAATTCCTGAAAATAAATCAATGAATGTGAATTCTTTATTTTCATTATCTTTAGTAGTCGGCGTTGAAAAATCACTTAAGTTTGATTGTATCTCTGATTTGTTTGTAGACATATTATCACTTTATTAAAAATCTCCTAAACTGGATTGAACTTCAATTTCTGGCTTGGTAGGATTGTTTAATTTTTTTATAACTTGTTTTCCTATTTCATATCCTAACAATGGTGGAACCGCATTTGCTAATTGTTGATGTTGATCTGTTTTATTTCCTTCAATTATAAAACTGTCTGGAATGGATTGTAATCTTGCAACTTCTCTTGCAGTAACGACCCTATCAAATTCCGGATGAATAATCATTGATTTAACAGCATGTTTGATTGTAATGGAAGGTTTGTCAGGATGTAATCTTCTATAATTATTACTGTGAGTTCCACCCACATCATACAATTCTGGTGGAAGGTCCTGCCAATTGCCCCCTTGTGGGACATTAACTATTCTTTGCATTACCTTTTCATTATGTCTCATTGGTTCATGATTATAAATTTTAGTTTCACCATCTGCCATTAATTTTTGGAAATCATTTACAGGTTCTGTGTAATTTTCAAATGTTGTATCTGGAATATTGCTCAATGCTTCTTTAACAGTGACCACATATTTTTTAGGTTTAGGAAACTTAACTTCTCCTATTTTTGATGCAATAAATATTACTCTTTTTCTTTTTTGAGGAACACCATGCTGAGATGCATCTAATATCTTATGTTCAACTTGATACCCTATCTCATTAAATTCTTTTTTAATTACATCTTTTACATTATCCCCGTCAACATTTTTCATTGACAGAAGACCAACAACATTCTCAATTATTACAACTTTAGGTTTAATTATCTTAACAGCCCTTACCACTTCATTAAACAATTCATTACGTTTGTCACCAACTTCCCTTTTACCACACATTGAAAATCCTTGACAAGGTGGACCTGCAATAATAACATCGACTTTATCTTCATATTGAAAAAAGAAATCATCCTCTAATTCTGTTAAATCTGCCAGTATACCCTCAGTATTATTATGATTATTTTTAAATGTGTCTATTGCAACTTCCCAGTTGTCAATTCCAAATAATACATCGAATCCAGCCATTTCAAATCCTTTACTGAATCCTCCAATGCCACAAAATAAATCAATAACAGTTGGTTTATCACTCATTGTTTATTCTCCTGAATTGTATATGTTAACCTTACTTAATATTATATTTTACTAAATATATTAAAATTTGCAAAAAATTAAAAAGTAGATAATAATTGGATAAAGAGGATTTTTTAATTGTATTATTCACAATTGATTTTCATCATCAATAATAGCTTGCTCTGCTTCTCCACTTTCAATCATTTCAATAGCTATTTCAAAATTAGTTTTAATATCATCCATCAATCTTAACTCCGAATTCCAAACTTCATTTTCATGTTCTCGAGTAATCCCCCATACGCTTGCTTCTAGTTCTCCCTCAATTAAATCTTCAACCAATAATTCTTCATATATAGAGAAATATTTGGCTTGAATCTCTTCACGCAATTTTTTTAGTTGTTCATAATCATTAATTAAATCTTCAACTTGAAGTTTATGTAATCTGAATCTAGCATGGTCATACATTAGCTTCATTTTCCTGAAACTATCAAGTACTTCTTTTTCATCATCTTTAAGTTCATCATATGTTCTTATTTTTTCTTTATTCATATTAATCACTAATTATTAATTGAATAAAGACCTATAAAAGCTTTTTGATATAAGTATGGAGCATTATTGCTTTCAACTTGTAATTTTACTAGCTTAAATCAATATTGATTTTGTCATATAATCATTGAATAAATATTCCCATTGTTGCAGCAGTAAAGTTTTTGTTTTATTTATTTTTATCTACTCAATAACTTTTAAAATTTCTTTAGCTATGGCTTTAGCCAATAAT
Organism: uncultured Methanobrevibacter sp.; assembly: GCA_900320955.1. GTDB lineage: Archaea > Methanobacteriota > Methanobacteria > Methanobacteriales > Methanobacteriaceae > Methanocatella. Next base: position 26,533 of record ONUN01000028.1, read on the forward strand.
GGTGGAACTGCATCACCTACTTGGAAGTATTGAGTAACATTACGTCTTCTACTTCCGTTAGTAGTTCTTCTGCCTAAGAATTCAAAGCTATCATCAAAAGATTGCAATCTGGCAGATTCCCTAACCGTTAATGTTCTATTTTCAAAAGGAGAAATATTATCCTCAGGAATTGATACAATAGTGACTGAAGGTTCATTTCTATTTAATCTATTTTTCATGATCTTCCTTGTTAACAGCACATCCAATAATTCATCATTAACATCGGCATTTTTAAATTTTGATATGATTTCGTTTTTAGTCAGTTCAGAATTGTTTTGAACATGTTCCAATAGTTTAGGCTTATCTGATAAATCAATGCCCTCTGCCTTAATCCTATTTCGTAGATTAGTGCCGTTTTCACCCTCTTCAAATAAGGAAAAACGTTCTTTTACTAAGTCAAAATGCCTGGGGAAATCATTATTGGTTATTTCATTTGATGCTATTGGATTGCCATCAACGTCAGGTGTTCTGCCCATAATCGAATCTAATTGATATTGGGATGGCACCGGATTAACTTTATCTTTAATGTTTGCATCCTGTATTAAATCACCAATTGCGTCTTGAACAGAAACAAAGTTGTTTTCATCATGTGTTGGTCTTGGATACCTTGGAGCCATCATGCCCTTTTTGTATGCCATTACTATAATCCTATTCCTTCTTTGTGGAACACCGTAATTAGCGGCATTGAGACATCTTGGATTTAACATGTCATATCCAATTAAATCCAATTCTTCTTCCAGAATATCTGGAACAACATTGCTGTCATAAATATCTCCTTTAAGACCTTCAAAATCATTAAGTTTCAAATCACAGAACCCCTCTACACTCTTTAAAACAACATAATCCGGTTTAACTTCATCAATTACTCGGACATATTCTTTAAATAATTTGTTCCTCGGATCATTAGCATTTCCAGCCCTACTGAAACCTTGACAAGGAGGACCTCCAAAAATCGCATCAATATGGGGAATTTCCTTACCTTTAAAAATTTCAAGATTGGCAATTGATTCCTTTATTAAATCCCCAGTCAAGTCTTTTATATCGGCCAATTCAAAATGAGTATTATAGCCTTGTATCAAACCTAACTGCTCATGCCTGTTTATGTAAGTTTTCATCACATCCTCATTGATATCGCTTGAAAACAAAATATCGAATCCTGCTTGGATGATGCCTTCACTCATCCCGCCTGCACCGGAAAACAAATCAATTGCATATGCCATATTTCTAACTCCTTTAATATCCTGTTTACTTTTCTACAACAATAATATAACATTATGTTTAATCATTAATATGATTTTAATGTTATTTAAATGTTACTTTTTAAACTACTATGACAAGACCATAAATGTTATTTACATTAAAATGAATAATACAAATTATGAAAATAAAAGAAGAAACAAAAGTTAGAAATCAAGGCGAAATTTCACTCATTACCACAATACCAAAAACCTATGTAAAAGCATTGGATATTGAATCCGGCGATACGATAGAATGGACACTCAATACAGAAACAGAAACATTAGAATTAAAAATAGTTAAATAACTATTAATCACTTATTTTAAATTTTTAACTATCTCATCCCCTTTATCAGTTAATCTATATAATCTACCTTTTCTAACTTCTGGATTAATGCATTCAACAAGTTCATGAGCTTTTAATTCTGCTAGAACTTTTGAAATATGGTTTGGTCTAATCTCTGAATCTTTAGCAATGACTGTTGGTATTTTAACCTCTCCATCTAAAGATTTCATTACTTTAGTTCTGTATTGTGAGATTTTTACATAACTCATTTCTTTTAACATTTCATCTGACAATCCCATACTATCACTTATGAACTTCTTACAAAATAAATTGTATCATTATCATAGCTGCTTAAAGCGTCATATGCTGCTTGTGTCATGAATCTGAATTTTCCAAAGACTCCATAATCCACACCCATGTATACTGGTCCTGAAGATTTTGCCAAATACATTTGTATTCCTCCAGAATGTTTTAGTGGAATTACACTGTATGGATCAAGTGATTCACTTTCCCAAGAAGAGCCGTTATACTCTTTGATGGCCATGACAGAGCTTGTGACAATAGCTACACGATAACCTGCACTAATACCGGTTGGTAATGTGTTGGTTGTTCTTATTTCATCGACTGGCAGTTTCCAGCCAGCTTCCTCATCACTACCAACACCAGTATCTCCTTTTGGTCCAGTTGCACCTGTGGCTCCGGTTGCGCCTGTATTTCCAGTATCTCCTTTAACACCTTGTTGGCCTGTATCTCCAGTATCACCTTTAGCTCCGGTTGCGCCAGTATCTCCTTTGTCTCCTTTCATGTTTCCTACGTTTTCCCAAGCATTATCGAGCCAAACATAAAGAGAGCCGTTTACTAAATAGCTATCGCCATCATTACCGGTTGGATGTGCATTGATTAATTCCTGGTAAGTATTATACGAGCCTTTAATAGTAGTAGCAGTACCAGTAGCTCCAGTGTCCCCCTTTTGGCCGGTCTGTCCAGCAGGTCCAGCAGGCCCTGTGTCTCCAGTATCTCCCTTAGGTCCGGTTTCTCCTTTTTGTCCAGTTGTTCCACTCTCTCCCGTGTCGCCTTTATCACCTTTCGCACCAGTATCTCCTTTATCACCTGTATCACCAGTTGCACCTTTTTGTCCTGTTGCTCCTGTGTCTCCTTTATCACCTTTAGGTCCTTTTAAAGAACCTCCATTAATCCATTCATTGTTTACAGTATCCCAAACGTAAATGATGCCGTTGACTAAATATGCATCAGTTGCTGTTCCTGTTGGATGAGCTTCGATTAATGCTTCATATGAAGGATAGTTTCCTTTTATTGTAGTTCCAAGACCAGTATCACCTGTATTTCCTTTTGGCCCTGCAGGTCCTTGAGAACCTGTTGCACCAGTATCTCCTTTATCACCTTTCGGACCTGTAGCTCCGGTATCTCCCACTACTGGTCCGATTTCAATCCAATTTGTTGTTTCTGCCATAAATTATCACCTTATTAATTTCTTATCGGAGTTTTTACTTCAACATCTTTAACGATAAATTTACTTAATTCAGCACCCCATGAATGGGACAGGATTCCGAAATGTAATGGTTTGGTTTTATCTATCTCAGAGTATGGATTATCGAATATGTATGATTTTAAGAAATTGACAGTTGATATTAATTCATTATTTTCATCATACACTTCCATCACATAATTTTCATCTTTAGGATCATTTGTGAATATTACGCCATACTCTGTATTCTTCTGAAGGGTTACAGATTTATCTGATATTGTATACATGTCTTCTTCATAATCGCCAATGCCTAATATTCCTGGGTTTTCTCTGATTGCTCCAATGAACACTCCCCCATATCCACTTGATTCAATACAGAAACCAAATCCACCAGAATCATTATATCCATCCATTTTGAATTTGAATTTTATTTGCATAGGATCATTGTAATAGACATCACTTCCTTTTTTAACTAGTGCACCTACAAAAACTGGATCTTCAAAGAATTTTGCCTCACCCGTTAAATAAAACTCTCCGGTATTGTCACTAGCTAATCCTACGTTTATTGCACCATGTGCATTAATGAAATTGCTTTCAAAATCGGAAGATATGTCTGCTATTGATTCATTTTCTGTAGTTTCCCAATAAGTTCCACATGAAGGTATTGGTTCTGACTTACAAGCTGAAGAATTGTAAGGG
>ONUN01000088.1 GCA_900320955.1 uncultured Methanobrevibacter sp.
AACACAAATAATACTTGCAATAGCCAATTTTAAGGGATTAACCCCTGCAACAACACCCTGTGAAGATAAAACTAAATTTTCAATATTTCCAAATATTATCAATCCTACAAAGGGCAAATATTGTTCTAACATCCAAATCACCATTTCCCCATATTAATTAGAAACAATATTTTTTCATAATTAATATTTATACTATTAAAAATTAACAAATTATAATATATAAAAGTATCTTTTTTTAATCTAATAATTGATTAAATTAGATAATTTAAAATATAAAAAGTAGTATATAAGTATTAACGATTAAAATATAATTTTAGGACAAATATATACAATTCAAGCAAAATTATTAAGTTTAATATAATAAACTTCAAAATTTACAACTAAAATTTCTAATGAACTACAAAAATTGATTTAAAATTAAAAAAAGAGGTAAATTTCAATTGTAAATCTACCTATTGGAATACATCTTATTGTAATATTCTTGATATTCTCCACTTTTAACCTGTTCAATCCAAACGGGATTATCCAAATACCATTGAATTGTTTCTTTTATACCTTTTTCAAATGTGTATTCAGGGCTCCATCCAAGTTCTTTTTGCATTTTAGATGAATCAATTGCATATCGCCTGTCATGTCCTAACCTATCGGTAACAAACTCTATTAATGATTCATCCTTGCTGAGTTCATTTAATATGAGTTTTACAATATAGATGTTTTCTTTTTCGTTGTTTCCACCAATATTATAGACTTCTCCCAGTTTTCCTTCGTGCAAGACCAGATCAATTGCAGTGCAGTGGTCATGAACATGAAGCCAGTCACGTATGTTTTTTCCGTCTCCGTAAACCGGTAACTTTTTATCTTCCAAAGCGTTTGATATCATCAGAGGTATTAGTTTTTCCGGAAACTGGTACGGTCCGTAGTTGTTTGAGCATCTTGTAATATTGATTGGTAAATCGAATGTTTCGAAGTATGCCCTTGTAATTAAGTCACCACCTGCTTTTGATGCGGAATATGGACTGTTTGGTTGTAATGGAGTAGTTTCTGTGAAGTATCCATCTTTTCCTAATGTTCCATATACTTCATCAGTTGAAATTTGTATGTATTTTTCAACGCCGTATTCTTTAGCCGCATTGAGCAATACCTGTGTTCCGAGCACATTTGATTTGATAAAAATTTCAGGGTCAGTAATGCTTCTGTCCACATGGCTTTCAGCTGCAAAATTGATTACATAGTCTGATTTTTTGACAAGATCATCTACAACAGACTTGTCCCTAATATCTCCCTTTACAAATGAATAATTATCTTTATTTTCAATATCTTTTAAATTTTTAAGGTTTCCACAGTATGTAAGTGCATCCAGGTTGATTATATTGTATTCGGAATACTTGTTGACCATGTATCGCACGAAGTTGCTTCCTATAAATCCTGCTCCGCCTGTAACTAAAATATTTGTCATAATAAATCACATCAGTATTTGATTTGAGATTCTTTGAATGATTTCCATTCCTTATCCTTATCTGATAATATAATCTCGTCGATTCCATCTAATGGCCAGTCTATTCCTATGTCTTCATCGTCCCATTTTATGCCGCTTTCATCTTCTCCATGGTAGAATTCTGTGCATTTATATTGAAATTCAGCTTCATCGGAAAGCACTACAAATCCATGTGCAAATTTAGGTGGAATGTACAATTGTTTTTTGTTATCTTCAGAAAGTATTTCCCCATACCATTTTCCATAGGTTGGTGAGTCTCCGCGTAAATCTACGCCAACGTCGAATACTTCACCTTTAATTACACGCACCAACTTGCCCTGTGGATATTTTAATTGCAGGTGAAGTCCCCTTAAAACTCCTTTTGAGGATTTTGATTGGTTGTCCTGTACGAATTTCAAATCATGCCCTGCCTCTTTAAAATCATTCTCCTGATATGTTTCCATAAAGTATCCACGATTATCTTCAAAAACTGTAGGTTCTACAACAAACATGCCCTCAATGCCTGTCTCTGTAAATTTAAATTTTCCCATATTATTTTCCTCTTTTAGCTAAATTAAATAAATATTGTCCATAATCAGTTTTTTTAAGTTCTTTAGCTGTTTTTAATAAAGTTTCTTCAGAAATATAACCTTTCAGATAAGCAATTTCTTCCAAACATGCTATGTATAATCCTTGTCTTTTTTGAACTGTCTCAATGAAGTTTGACGCCTCTAAAAGACCTTCATGAGTTCCAGTATCAAGCCAAGCCATTCCCCTTCCAAGAAGTTCAACTTTAAGCTTACCACGTTTAAGATATTCCTCATTAACGGAAGTGATTTCAACTTCACCCCTTTGGGAAGGTTCAACATTTTTAGCAATTTCAATTACATCATTATCATAAAAATAAAGTCCAGGAACAATATAGTTGGATTTAGGATGATCCGGCTTTTCTTCAATTGATAAAACATTCCAATCTTCATCAAACTCAACTACACCAAAAGCTTCGGGATTGTTTGTATAATATCCGAAAATAACAGCACCTTCATCCAGTGAAGTAGCTCTTTTTAATATTTCGGTGAACCTGTGTCCATGGAATATATTGTCTCCCAGGATAAGTGCAACATTATCATCTCCAATGAATTCTTCACCGATTATAAATGCTTCGGCAAGCCCATTTGGATTTTCCTGAACTGCATACTCGAATTTAATGCCTAAATTACTTCCATCACCAAGCAAATCCTCATACATCGGCAAATCTCTAGGAGTTGAAATAATTAATATTTCCTTAATTCCAGAAAGCATAAGAACAGAAATCGGATAATAAATCATCGGTTTATCATACAAAGGCAATAACTGCTTTGAAACCGCTTTGGTAATAGGATAAAGACGGGTTCCGGAACCTCCAGCTAGAATTATTCCTTTCATAATTATCACTTATATTGTTTATATTATTTTAATATGATTTAAAAATTTCATCAATCGTGCTCAAAATCCAAAAGTTCGTTTTCATAGGATGCATCAACAAACGTGTCAATCAAGTCCTTTGAAACTTCACTGCTGTTTATTAAAACAATGTGAGTTTCAACGCCTATTTCGCACAGACAGTCATATAATGCATCCAAATTCTTTCCATAATAATCCGGAAAATTCAGCGCATCTTTTAAATAATCATGTCCGTCCTCTTTAATTAACTTGCCATCAATTTCCATAGTATCATATTTCTTTAAAGGTATTGTAATGGTCAGCAGTATAATAAACCTTATAATCGGCGGAGTTATATACAATTCTTTCCGCTCCCCTGCTGGTTCCATTTGCATTAATGTCACATTCTATGTATTTTGAATTACTGTCGGGAAGCACATGCTGACGGTTAGTAAAGGTATCTCCACCAATACTTTTTCCAGGAGCATAATCTTTAAGTGGTCCTCCCTGCCAGCCTAGATTTCGTGCCTCGCTTTTTGTAATGTAATTGCTCGGCAGCTTATGAAATTCCTTAATATATGTCGCCACTTCATCAGCGGTACAGTATTGGCCATCTTCAACAACATGGCTGTTGCTGTGAGAATCGCCTCCAAAATTTAAAAAATCAAAAAAGCCGGCACTTACAGATCCCATCAAAAATAAAGTGAGAACTAATGCCAAAACCAATGCTAACTTTTTATTCATTTAATCAACTCAATATATTCTCTAGCAGCTTCCTTATAATCACGAAGTGGTTCAAAACCATTATCTATCCATTTTTTATTTTCCAATACTGAATAATGTGGCCTTGGAGCTGGTCTTGCAAACTCGGCTGCTGTAACCGGAACGACTTTAACATCGGCATCAGCCACTTCAAAGATATATCTTGCAAATTCGCACCAGGAACAGCTTCCGGAATTAGTCAAATGATATATTCCATAATAATCAGTTTCTATTAATTGTGAAATCCCATAAGCTAAATCAGGAGTATATGTTGGTGTACCCACTTCATCATAAACAACAGTGATTTCAGAATGATTTTTAGCTAATTCCAACATTGTTTTAGGGAAATTTCCCCCATTTATTCCATATAGCCAAGCGGTTCGTACGATGAAAAATTTATCAAGGATATCCAAAATAGCTTCTTCCCCTTTAAGTTTACTTTTACCATAAACACTGATAGGGCCTATTTCGCCATCTTCCTTGATTGGGTCTCTTGCAGTTCCATCAAAAACATAATCCGTACTTACATGCACTAACGGGCAATCAACTTCACTGCATCCAAGAGCAAGGTTTCTAACACCATCGCCATTAACAGCGTATGCAATATCCTGATTTTCCTCGCAGCCATCAACATCAGTATATGCTGCAGAATTAATTACGACATCAGGATTTTTTTCACTGATAAATTCAATAACTTTATCTTTATCTGTGATATCTAATGATTTGGAATTTGTAAGGATTAATTCATGTTTATCTTTTAAAACATCAATTAAATCATGCCCCAACATTCCATTTGAGCCTGTAATCAAAATTTTCATATTATCACTTAAAACTTTTAATATGTTAAATTATATATTATACTTTATATTTAAAAAGAAAGGAGTTAGATTATGAAAGTATGTATTATGGGTCAAGGATATATCGGTCTTCCAACAGCTGCACTTTTCACAAGACACCATTGTGAAGTTGTTGGAGTGGATGTCAATGAAGAAATAGTAAACAATTTGAATCAAGGAATCGTGCACATCGAAGAACCAGGAATATCCGATATTATTAAAAACGCAGTTAAAAATAAAGTATATACCGCCTCCCTAACTCCTCAAAAAGCAGACGCTTTTATTATTACAGTACCAACCCCATATGTCATTGAAAATTACAGCTGTGACTTGAGTTATGTTGTCAGTGCATGTAAATCAATAATCCCATATTTGGAAAAGGGAAACACAGTTATTATTGAATCAACAATAGCTCCAATGTCAACTGATGAAACAATAAAACCGATTTTTGAAAATGCCGGTTTTACAATTGGAAAAGACTTATATCTTGCACATTGTCCAGAAAGAGTGCTTCCAGGTAAAATTTTAGAGGAATTGGTCCATAATGATAGAATAATTGGTGGAATTACACCGGAATGTGCTAAAAAAGCCCGTGAAGTATATGGTCAATTTGTTGAAGGATACCTAATGTTAACTGAAGCAAAAACTGCTGAATTATCAAAATGTATGGAAAATACATATAGAGACGTCAATATTGCACTTGCTAATGAACTTGCCAAAATTTGTGCTGAAATTGGCGTGAACGCATTGGACGTTATAAAAATGGCAAATAAACATCCAAGAGTGAACTTGCACTCCCCAGGGCCCGGTGTCGGAGGCCATTGTCTTGCCATTGACCCTTATTTTATTTATGCAAAAGCTCCGGAAACTGCAAAAATTATAAAGTTAGCACGTGATACAAATAATTCAATGCCCGAATTCGTTTGCGAATACACCAAAAAAATCCTACCAGCAGGTAAAATTGCAATATTTGGAGTATCATATAAAGGAAATACTGGAGATGACAGAGAAAGCCCTGCATATGAAATTATTGCCAAATTAAAATTAGACGGATATGAAATAGCCATACATGATCCGCATATTAAAAATGATGATTTCGTAAGTTTTGATGAAGCAACAAAAGATGCTGATTTAATCTTAATATTATGTGACCACAGAGAATTTAAAAATCCTAATTATAATCTAATTTCAAAAAATATGAAAAATCCGATAATATTTGATACAAAAAATATAATAAGTAAAGTTCCAGACGGAATTAAATTATATAATTACGGGAACTTATACAAATTGAATTAAAAATTAATAGATCTAAACCTAAAGCCAAAAATATTGTGGAGCAGAAATAAATACTGCCTGAAGTAATATCTTTTTCAGATAATTCTGCCTGATATCCATTTAATCCAATCAGTAGCCAACCTTCAGAATTAAAATTCTGAGTACCTTCAAATTGTCTTTTTAAAACTTTTGTTAAAGCTGATCTGACTTGAGCAGGATTAATATTTTTCGGTAGAACCTTAAGTAAAACCGCTTGAGACAGTAAATGGAAAATACCACAACGATATGTTAAAGCGCTTCCAACTAAAGGATATGTACCTTCAGGTGAAATTAACCTTTCGAGTTGTGAAGCTAATCTTGAAGATCTCATTAACTGTACATCCAAAAATTCACCTTCGGAAATACCGTATTTTCTCATTACAGCCAAAATATCATTAAGCATTGGATGAATTATAATACTATTGTAATAATTTAAATCAAATGATTCACCATCTGAATAAATTGCATCGCCCATATAAAATTCATCTCTAAATTTATGTATACCATAAGACAAACGTTCTTTATCACATTCTCCAGTGAATTCTAAAAGAGTAGCCTCTATCATAGCTGTATATAATAACCAATGATTTTCATATGGAGCAATTACCCTTGTATTTTTAAGTTCTTGAATAATTTTAGCTTGTACATCCATTGGCAAATTAAGCCAAACTTGATTTTTTGATCTGAGTAATCCCTGAGCGAATAAAGCCATATCTACCAAAGATTGTTTAGGTTCTACAAAGAAGATGTAATCGTTATTGTTTGGATTAACAGCATTCATAATAGCTTTTAATGTTAAGCGTAAATATTTTTCCCTGATTTGACCTTCTTCTGAACTGTCAGGCCCTAATTCCAACCAAGGAGCGATTCCATTAAAAACACGTGCAAAAGCTTCAAGATATGTAAATTTTTTAGTGTCTGCACTAACAGATTCGTTAGGCATTTTTTTGCGAAGAGAGCTTTTTGCTACATTACCCAAGACAGGAAGCGCTATTTTTTGTAATGTTGAAACCCAAAAGATCCTATCTTCCCAAATTGAAGGTTCTTCTTCAATATGAGTTTCATCTTTTTTGTGTCTGTTAAATAATATACCCATATGAATAGTTTTGTTTAACATATTATATAAATATTAGAAAATTAGATTTTTGATAATAAAAAAAGAGTTTATATATTGATAACTACAAAATATTTATCATTATTAAGAGGTTGAAAATATGCCAACAATGTCTGAAAAAATATTAGCAAAAGCGTCTTGTAAAAATAAAGTTGAAGCAGGAGATATTGTTATATCAAATATTGATGTAGCAATGGCTCATGATTTGACTGGACCTCTTTCTGTCGAATCCTTTGAAAAGATTGGTACTAAAAAAGTATGGGATTCATCAAAGATTGTTATTCCATTTGACCACCAAGTTCCAGCCGATTCAATTGATTCCGCGAATAACCACATTATTATGAGAAATTTTGTAAAAGAACATAATATTGAAAATTTTTACGATGTATATGCTGGAGTATGTCACCAGATTCTTCCGGAATTGGGTCATGTTGTGCCTGGAGAAGTTATTGTAGGTGCTGATTCGCATACCTGCACTCATGGAGCTTTAGGTGCATTTTCAACAGGTATCGGTTCTACTGACATGGCCATGGTATTTTCTGAAGGTAATTTATGGTTTAAGGTACCTGAAACCAATAGGTTTAATATTACTGGTGAATTAAAAGAAAACGTCTATGCCAAAGACGTTATTCTAAATATTATCGGCCAGGTTGGCGCTGATGGTTCGACATATAAGGCCTGTGAATTTGCAGGCGAAACAGTTTCAAATATGAGTGTCTCTGATAGAATGGTTTTATGTAATATGGCAATTGAAATGGGTGGTAAAACCGGTTTGGTTGAACCTGATAAAAAAACCATTGCCTATGTTGAAAAACGTTCCAATAAACCATATAAAGTATTCAAAACTGATTTGGACTCATCCTCTCTTAATATTATTGATATTGATGTAAGTGATTTAGAACCTCAAGTAGCTTGTCCTCACAATGTAGACAATGTAAAGGCAGTTAGTGAAGTTGACCAAGAGATTGACCAAGTATTTTTAGGTTCTTGTACTAATGGAAGACTTGATGATTTAAGGGATGCTGCTAAAATCCTAAAAGGAAATAAAATAGCTAATGGAGTTAGAATGTTAGTAATACCAGCATCTAAAGAAATATATTCAAAAGCGCTTGAAGAGGGTTTAATAAAAATATTCGTTGATGCAGGTGCACTTGTATCAGCTCCATGTTGCGGTCCTTGCCTTGGAGGACACACTGGAATTATTGGACCAGGAGAAGTAAGTCTCTCCACTTCAAACAGAAATTTTAAAGGTAGACAAGGTTCCCCAGATGGAAAAGTTTACCTGTCTTCTGCTGCTGTTGCTTCGGCTTCAGCAATTGAAGGAAGAATTGTAGCACCGGAGTGATTAATATGAAAGGAACTGCATGGAAATTTGGAAATGACATTGACACTGATATAATACTTCCGGGAAGATATCTAATTTATACCGATGAGGAAAGATTATCCCAACATTGTATGGAAGGTTTAGATGCAAAATTCAATGAAAAATGTAAAAAAGGAGATTTTATTGTAGCTGGAAGGAATTTCGGTTGTGGATCTTCAAGAGAACATGCACCTATTGCTCTTAAGGGTGTTGGAATATCTGCAGTAATTGCAGAATCTTTTGCAAGAATATTTTATAGGAATGCTACAAATGTTGGAGTACCTCTTCTTGAAGCTCCGGGAATTACACAGCTTGTAGAAGATGGAGAAGAAATTGATGTTGATATGGAAAAAGGAATAATAACTTCCGCTAATGGAGAATCCTTGAATTTTAAAAAATTACCTCCATTCATGTTAGAAATACTAGAACAAGGTGGGTTAATTGAGTACCTCAAAAACAAAAAATAAATATCAAATTGCCGTTGTTCCAGGAGATGGAATTGGTAAAGAAGTAATGGAAGCGACAATATTCGTATTGGACGAACTGGATATTGATTTCGATTATGTTTATGGCGAAGCTGGAGATGAATGTGGTGAAAAAAATGGAAATCCACTTCCAGAAGAAACCTTAGATATCATTAGAAACGCAGATGCATGTTTATTTGGTGCTGCAGGAGAAACCGCTGCTGATGTTATTGTTAAAATACGCCAAGAAATGAAAATGTATGCAAATCTAAGGCCTGTTAAAACTTATCCTAATACTAATGCATTATTTGATGATGTT
>ONUN01000021.1 GCA_900320955.1 uncultured Methanobrevibacter sp.
GCTAAGATATTGAATTTATCTGAAGCACAGACAGGTGTTTTAAACATTGTATTTAGGGTTGCAGACAATAATTCTCTACCAATAATTGATTTAAAAGACCTGAAGGCCATGATTAATCATGTCGTTGAAAACAAGGCACAATATGAAAGTGAATATGGTGCTATAACTGAAAAGTCAGCAAATACTATTTTACGAAGTTTGATAACTCTCGAAGATCAGGGCGGTAACGACTTTTTCTTCGAACCGGCACTTGATTTAAATGACTTCATTAGAGTTGATGAAAATGGAAAAGGTATCATTAACATTTTGGATGCTCAAAAATTGTCACTTTCACCGGAATTATATTCAACATTCCTCCTTTGGATGTTGTCTGAATTATTTGAAAATTTACCTGAAGTAGGGGACATGGACAAGCCTAAATTCGTATTTTTCTTTGATGAAGCCCATCTGCTGTTTGATGACATGTCTGCTGAATTCGGCAAAAAAATCGAACAGATTGTAAGGCTTATCAGGTCAAAAGGAGTGGGTTTATATTTCATTTCACAATCTCCTGCAGATATTCCTGATGATATTTTAGCACAACTCGGAAACCGTGTTCAACATGCACTTCATGCATACACTCCTAAAGACCAAAAAGCAGTTAAGGTTGCTGCTGAAACATTCAGACCAAACCCAGAATTCAACACTGAAGATGTCATTTCAGAACTTGGAATCGGACAGGCATTAGTGTCTGTTTTGGATGAAAATGGTGTTCCGGGAATAGTTGAAAAAGTCGACATTGTACCTCCTCAAAGTTATATTGGTGCTATTGATGATTCAATGAGGAAAGAATTAATCAACTTATCTGAACTCAAGCCTAAATATTTTGAACCGGTTGATCCTGAATCTGCCTATGAATTACTGTTGAATAAAATTGAATCTGATTCTAATCTTGAAAGTGAAGTAGTGCCTGAAACTAAAGAAGCCATTGAAGAAGCTATTGAGCAAAATCAAGAATCTCAAGTTGAAGAAGCTCCTGCTCAGGAGGCTCCACAGGAAAAACCTGCATTCGGTTTGGGCGATATCATCGGAACCGTTATGGGTGGAAGCCAACCTGCAAAAGGCAAAAGAGCTCAAAAATCCGAAACTCAAAGAATGGCTGAAAGGGCAGCATCGCAAGCAGCAAATACTGTTGCACGTGAAGTAACAAAAGGAATAATGAGGGGAATCTTCGGACAAATGAAATAGGTGATAATGTGCCACATCCTCACAAAAAAGCAGTGGCTAATATGCCTGCTTCATCTTTAATCGGAATTATTGAAGAGTCTAAAATGACTTATGTTCGTGAAAATTTAAGCATTTTCTTACATGAAAATCAGATAAAACTCTTAAAGCAAGTTAAAAAGCATGAAAAACCTCATCACAAACGCATTAGGGTTAAGCAATTTGAAAAAGCCAAAAAAGATGACTTATTCAATTTGCATTTGGGTTTGTATTTGAAGAAATATCAGAAATTGGAAAAAATTGGATTGATTGAGATCGATTTGAATCCGGATAATGGGCTTGAATATGACTGTACCTTAACTCCTAAAGGCAAAGATATTTTGGATGAAATTGCTAACTTGGAATCTGAATGGGAAAGTGTTGTAAACATTAACGATGAAGATTTGGAAGTCTTAAGGAAATTGGCCCTAGATTCATTTGAAATTTCATATAGACATAAGAAAAAGAAAGGTTTTATATTTTGAAGTGTTCAAAATCCATGGCTATTGATTTGTAAGCATTTTGGACAGATTCAATAGCTTCATTTCTATTTTTAAAATAATATAGGTGGCTTTCACAGTCACAGTCACTGCATCCAAAGTTCTTGACTCCTTCTGTTTTTGTTTCAAGGAATTGCGATAGCTCACATTCAACTTTTTTGTTTTCATTGTATATTATGCAAGTGATTTCTGCTTTTTTCAATAAGTAGTCTATGTGCCAATGTAACTTTTTATCTTCACTTAAATGTCTTTTAAGTCTGGATTCTAACGAATTCATGGCTGAGCCAACATAGGCATAATATCCATTTTTGAAGTTAATCTTTCCTAATTTTCCGACTTTGATTTTTTTCGTATTCTTTAAATGAATAGTTAAGCAGTAACAACCTTTCATTGTGGTATGTTTTTGTTTTTAATTATTATTAGTATTATTTCATTTATTATTGATTACTTTTAAATAATACTTTAATATAATATATACTATGTATATTCAATAGCACTTGAATATGCTCAATAAAATTTTGTTGAGGTTTAATTGTGAAATTCAATAAATACCTAATGGTTAGTGTTATATTATTAACTATAATTACAATGGGGGTTGCAAGCGCAGCTTCCAGTGATGCAGCCTCTGATGATGCGGTGGCTGCAGTAACCGAAGAAGCTGATATAATTTCTTCGGACGTTAAAGAAATAACTGCTGATGGTGATGATGTTGCTGTCGGTAGCGATGTAAATGATAATTCTAAATTAGCTGCAAGTGCTGGCGATGAAAAATTATCCGCCGGTAGTGTAGCACCAAATTATACAGTTGAAGTTACACCAAATGAAACTGATGCAGGAAATAATTATGTGGCTCAATATGGTCAGATAATTAATGTTCGAGGTAGTATTGAAAATGCTACAGGTGATGTGTCAATCAGATTCGGATATTCCGGTAACTATCATGACTTCACTGTGCCATTGAAAGATGGTAAATTTTCACAGGACATAACTGCCTATGACAGAGTCAGAAACAATTACCAAATTCAAGTCAAATGGGATGGAAACGATTATTACAAATCAATTTCCTGGTCAAAAAACATCCATGTAAAAATGGATAATGTTACAGCCAATACTGCATTTTATGGATTAACACCATATATGGATGTCAATTTATTTGATGCAACAGGCAATGTTACTTTTACTCTTAACGGCAGAACATATACTGGAAAATTAGAAAATGGTAAATTAGTTCAAGAATTTACTAACTATACAATAGGCAGAAACACAGTTGAAATGTCATATGAAGGTGATGGTGTAATTAATCCGATAGAAAAATCATTCACTTTCACAGTTGATGCCAATATTGACGCACCTACAATCTACAATTACCAACCTGCTATCATCAATGTTTACTTTGGTGATGCAACAGGTAAGGCAAGTATCTCCTTAGGTAACAAATCATATGACTTAGATATCAAAAATGGTGTAGTAACTGCAGAATTTGACAACTATGTTATTGGAGACAATACATTAAAAGTCACATATTCTGGTGATGATACATTCAATCCATTTGAAACAACTAAAGTATTTACAGTTTTAGATAAAGAAGATGCAGAAATTATATCTTCAGTTTATAAAACCGCAAATAAAAACTTTATTTTCATTACAATTCCTCATGCAACCGGAACTATAAATGTAACAGTAAACGGTAAAAAAGAGGTATGGGAACTTGTTAACGAAACTGTTATAAAAGACATTAACCCAAGTGATGAAATTAATGAATTGGCTGTTAGCTATGATGGAAATGTGAGATTAAATCCAACCACTTCATCATTCTATGTGAACTTGACTGATTATATAGTAAACGGAAAAACCTGGAAAAACTATTTCAACCAAAACGATGGCGGAAGATTATACGATTTCATTGAAGATGGAATCACCCTAGACTTCCAAGGTTCAATTATTAACCCGGTTTCAGCAAATGAAAAGAATATTATAATCAGCAAACCTATAAATGTAGTTTCCACAACTGGAGACGCTTACATAGACTTAAACACTACTGCAGGCAGTTTACTTGGTGAACACCCTGGAAGCAGTTTTGTAGTAAATCGTGAAGGATCAGGATCCAACATTAGTGGAATTTACTTACACAACACTGAACTTTGGATTTCAAACACTACTAATGTAGTATTTGACAACATCAGTGTAGTTGTAGAAGACCAAAGAGTAGGTTCTGGTGTAGGTGCAACTTCCGTAAGGGACAACTCAAGCTATGTAACTATTAAAAACAGTTACTTCTACACAAGAAACAATGGTGGATCAACCACTTTCACATTCTCTTGGGCTCACCACTGTATTTTTGACAACAACACTGTAAAAGCAGAAGGTAATGTTGGAAACTTACTTTACTTAAATGTATACAATATTAAAGATGTTCCTACTGGTGTTCCTGTAAATACATATAATCAATTTATTAACAACAGAGTTTACGGTAAAGAAGGCAGTGCGATATCTGTTGGAATCATGGTGGAAGGTGCATACAACTTAATTGCAAATAATACTCTTTATAAAAGTTCAGCTTCCACTTCATTTGGTGGAGCAGCTGCACACAACAACACATACTATGGAAACACCATGACTGATGGTTCAGGCTTAACAGCACAATCTAATTCCATTGTATATGGAAACAATGTAACAGGTGCATTATCCACTGGTGCAAACTCTGTTGCATATGACAATACAGTTGGAAAAGCAATGACTGTTGGTAAAGAAAGTGAAGCTTATGGAAATACTGTTGGCGGCTTAACCTTAAGCGGTGCTAGTGCTATAGTGCATGACAATATTGTTAAAGGAGCTACCACAATTTCTCAAACTGGTGTTCAAGTATATGATAATACATTTGAAGGTGATAATACTATTAAATTCAGCAATGCAAATGCTAAAAATGTTGTCTTTGCAAATAATACCGTTAATGGTAATATCGAATTCGCAAATGCAAATGCTAAAAACAATACTATTGTAAACAACACCATTACTACTTCCAAAGAATATGCTGTTGATTTAAAAACATACACAAATACTGAAAACGTTATTGCTGACAACATATTAAACAGTAAATCCGGATTCGGTAATGATGCTGTAAACCATAAAGATGATGAAACCATTGTTGTTGACAATTTCCAAAATGAAACCGCATCAATAAGTGTTTCTGTTGACGATATCAAAGTTGGTCAAAAAGCTGTTTTCAATGTAGAGACTAATGTAACTGCAATGACCAGTGCTAATATTGCTGTAAACGGTAAAACATATGTTGTAAGTTTAACTAATGGAAAAGGTAGTGTAGAAGTAGAAGATTTATTATCTGGCAGTTACGAGGTTCTTGTAACTTCAGCTGATAAGGAATATGGTGCTCAAAACGTAACTTCTCTAGATGTAACTAAAAACGATTGTCCTGCAATTGATGTAGTTGTTCCTGAAATCACCCAATGGATTGAATCAGAAATTACAGTAACTATCCATGATGCAACAGGAAAAGTTACTTTAACTGTTAATGGAATTGATGTTGATGCAGAACTTGTAAACGGTGTTGCTACTATTGCTGTTCCAGATTTAGCATTTGGTGAATATAACTACACTATTACCTATCCTGGTGATTTCAAATATTTAGGAAATGAAACTAATGGTACTTTAACTGTTAACAAAAACAAAGAAGTTAAAATCATTGCTTCTGATGTTGTTGATTTTAATTTAGCTGATAAATTCACTGCACAATTCACTAATTACATTGGTGAAGCAATTGCTAATGCTAATGTAACCATTGCTGTTGGTGAAGAGATTTTCTCACTTGTAACTGATGAAAATGGTACTGCAACTGCTTATTTTGTCTTATTCAGAGGAAAATATGATGTTAATGTAACATTCAATGAAATTCCTGGTGAATTCGATGCTGCTAGTGCTGGATATACTGTAAAAGTAATCGACGGATCAATTATTAAAATTGTTTCAGTTAACGGTGACGGTTCAATTACTGGACTGTTATGTGATATCATTGGAGAACCTATTGCAAATGCAGAAATTATTGCTTCAATGGATGGTTCAAATACAACCTTAACCACTAATGATGCTGGTTTATTTGAATTTAAAGCTAAAAACGGTTTAAAAGTTGATTTTAAATTTAAAGGAGACAATGTTACAACTGGAAGTGATTCTTCAATTATCTTAAATAATGTTTCAACTATTGTAAAAGATACTGTAATCACTGCTTCCAGCGTAAGTCGTGTAGCTGTTGATACTGGTGCAAAAGAAAAAGGTAAAGCATACAAATTTACCTTAAAAGATGCAGATGGTAATGTTTTAGCTAATAAAACTGTTAAAGTAACTTTAAATGGTAATGTATACACTACCACTACCAATGAAAATGGAATAGGAAGTGTTGTTATCTCATTAGGCGTTGCTAAAAAATATAACTTGAACGTTTTCTTCATGGGAGACAATGATTACAAAGGCTCAACTGCAGCTGCAAAAATCACTGTAACCAAAAAGAAAACCACTCTTAAAGCTGCTAAAACCAAATACACTTTCAAAGCAAAAGCAAAATCCAAAGTGATTAAAGCAACTTTAAAAACAAGCAACAAATACTTAAAAACAGGTAAAAAAGTTACCATTAAAATCAAAGGTAAAACCTATACTGCAAAAACTGGTAAAAACGGTGCTATTAAACTTAACATCAAACAATTAACCAAAAAAGGAACCTACAAAGCAATAATCAAATTTGCTGGAGATTCCACATACAAAGCATCAAACAGTAAAACAATAAAAATTATTATTAAATAGAAGGATTAATTTCCTTCTAAATCTTTTTTTTTTTAAAAATTCATGATTTTTTTAATATTTGATATAATTTAAAGATAACTTTATAAATTATTTTTAATATATATTAAGTTATAATTTAATTTAATATCATTAGAAGTGAAATCATGAAATGGAAACTGTCAATTTTATTATTTTTATTTGTATTTTTAACGGTTTCAACCGTCTGTGCAGTGGATGTAGATAATTCCACTCATGCTTCTAGTGATGATGCTCTTTTTTCATTGGAAAATGAAAATAATGTGCTTTCAGATAATTTAGATGATGAAAAGCCGGATGTTCCTGATTTGATAGTGAATGAAGAAAAACATGTTAATCCATCAAATATCAATATGTATTTTAAGAATGGAGTTTTAAGTAAGGAATTTAAAGGCGAAACATTAATATTTTCTGGAAACTTCGATGATTTGGGTGTATTGTCCATAAATCACAAGAATGTAAATATTATTGGAGAAAATGCCCATTTTAAAAATACTGTTTTTAATATTCAGGCAAGTGAAATCCTTTTAAAAAATTTAACATTTACTGTAGATAAATCCATTAGAAACAATAATGGTGCAGTGATACAAGTCAATGGATATGATGTTACATTGGATTCATTGGATATCAATTATATGGTTCCTAATGATGTCGAAGCTTATGCTGTTCTTAGCGATGGTTATAATGGTTACTCTTCAGAAAATCTTAAAATTTTAAATTCGGATATTTATTTTGAAGGCCATAATGACAATATTTTCAGATATAATTGTGCAATTAAATTAACTTATGCCAATTCTCCTCGTATTGAAAATAACACTATTTCCTCTTCACTTCCTTTAAAAAAGGTTAGATATGGCGGTGATGGTGCAACATTGGATTCGGATTATGTTTATGCTGTTGGTTTGGAGGAAAGTCCAGATTTCATTATAAAAAATAATACTATTATTGTGGATGTGAATAAAAGAACTGCAGTTGAATATCCTACTTTAAATGCCATTATGTTAAGTAAATCCGACAATGGCTTATTCTTGAATAATTCACTGTATATGACTGATTTTGTCACTTCTCCTGGCATTGAAAATTATCTTTACGGTTTGGATATATACAAGCTAAACAATCTTTTGGTAATGGGCAATAAAATTTCCATTATAACCACAGGTGGAAAACTTGCATTGGGCACAGCATATCCAATTCAGGTTTGCGGTCCGATTTCAGGTATAAATATTACACAAAATGATTTGTACTCATTTTCAAATGGCCCAAATATTGGAATATATTCACAAAATTATTATGGTGAAACTCAAATTTCAATTACAAATAATAGAATTAATGTTACCGGACTGGCAGGGACTCATGAATGGGCTTTAGTTACAGGTATCGAATCTCAAGATACCAATGCTGAAATTCTCAATAACATTATTGAAGTTCATAGTGTCGGTGAAGTAAATGAGGATGATAATTTATATGCAATTAGTTATCGTCAAAGCACAGCAAAAGAGCATACATTCAATATTCAAAACAACGTTGCGTACACAGATGGTTATTATGCAGTTTATCTTTTAAGTTCTGATAATTCCATAATTTATGACAATACATTAATTTCATCTAATGAAAATGCTGTTTCTGGATCTGATTCTTATCGTGAAGGTCCACGGGGACATGATGGTGATGACTATTCAAATAATAAGGTTATAAATGAAAGGGATTATTATGGACATGAAAATTCAATAAATATTAATTCTTATGATAATACTGGCATTAGATATATTGATGGAAGAGGTATTGGTTGGAATAATCAAAATCAGGAAACTCATAATTATAATCCTTTAGTTCCTAGCTATTCAAATAATATATTTGACCAGAATAATGAAGGAAGTGGAATAATAGATGAATATCACGATGATGGGACTATTCAAGGAACTATTACAGATAAAAGCGGAAATAATTTAAAACCAACAGACTTTGATATTAATGACCATACCTTTGAATCAGATATAGAATATGATGTCGAATCTTCAACACAAAAAGATGCTGTTAATGGTAAGAGTAATGCGAATGCAAATATGAATAGTATTGGTGCAAATGCCAATTCCAATAGTAGTGATGCGACACCATCAGTAGGAACTGATAATCCTTTAAGTAACTCTCAATCTGGAAGCTCAAATGCTGAATCTCAAAGTGTCAGTAAATCTTATGAGATAAAAGAGATTGAAGAAAAGGAATTCATACCTTCAGTCTTTTTTGTTCTTTTGATTTGTTTGTTATTGGTTATTGGCTATAAAAAGAAAAATAATACTTTAGAATAGTAGGTAATATTATGAAATTTAACAAATTATATTTATTGGTTTTATTATTCGGATTGTTATTATCAGTTACCGGTGTAAATGCTGTTGATAATATTACTTATGATATGAAAGCATCTCCAAGTGAATATGTTTTAGCTTCCGATGCTCCGAATTCCTATTATGTGGATTGCAATAACGGAGATGATTCAAACAATGGGCAATCATGGAATTCTTCTTTAAAATCTTTTAATAAAGCATTGGATCTATCACATGATAACGATAATATATACCTGTCAAATGGAGTATATTCCGATTTGGAAAATACAAAAATTACAATCAACAAATCAGTAAATGTCATAGGTTCGGCCAACACCACATTTGATGGGTCATATTCAAATTATATCTTTATAATTTCTGATAATAACAACATTACATTTAAAAACATCAATTTTGCTAATGCTTATAAGATACAAAGGGATTATGATTTGATAGAAAATTATGATCTCGAAGGGGTTTACGGTTCAGCTTTAGATATAAAAAATTCTAAAGTAACCCTAGATAACTGTTCTTTCACATATAATATGGCAAATTATGAGGCGAATGTCTATGAATTCATATATGGTGGTGCTATCAGTAATTTTGGTGATTTGACAATTTTGAATTCTTATTTTTATGGTAATGCCATAGGTGCAACATTAGACATATTGGGATATGGAGGATCGATTTATAACAAAGGAAAATTATTCTTAAATAATTCAAAGTTCATTGATTCAAGAGGAGATGCATACAGTAATGGTGGAGCTATTTACAATGATGGGGATATGATTATAAATAACAGTATTATTGCATATTCTCACTGTTGGGAAGAGTCTAAAGGGTCTGCAATATTTAATAATGCAAATTTAACTCTTTTAAATTCAATAATTGAAAATAATACTATTGAAAGAACAGATTTTAATTTTATTTATGGAAATATTTTTAATTCAGGAAAACTAATTGCCATCGGGAATATATTTAGAAACAATACCGCAATTTACAGGCAACCAAATTCCGAATACTATGGAACACCTACTATTTATAATATTGGTGAACTGGACCTGTCTTATAATGCATTTATAGATAATGTGGGCTTTGATGGAATTTATAGGGATGTCTTTTCAAATAGTGTCAAATCAGTAAAAATTGACAATAATTGGTGGCAAACCAATGAAAATCCATTTTTAAATAATTTGGTCAATTACAAAAATATTGATTCATGGGTTCTTTTGGATTTGACTCCTACTTATAGCTCTATAGACATCAATGATTCATTGGAGATAGTAGCCTCATGGAAATTAAGCAACGGTGAAAATCTCCAATTCAATTTGCCGATATTTAATTTAACATTTTCAACATATATTCACGGCAACGAAATTACTTCTGAACATGTTTTTAAAGACAATGTGACTTTTCTTTTTAATTTCACAGAAAATAAAGGATCCTATGAAGTTAAGGCATTTGTTAATTCAGTTTCAACAACTGCAAAAATTGATGTTGGAAAATTGAATACTTCCGTAATAATCAGTTTAAATGCTTCAGAAATTTATTTCAACGAAACTGTCCTTGTGGATGTGTTTTTAACTGATGAATATTATAATAATTTGACTGATAGAGTAAACCTAAATTTAAACAATAAAATTCATGTAATCAATATAAAAAATGGGCATGGAAATATCACACTTAATGATTTAACTCCAGGCAATTACACCTTAAGTGTCAATTACATGGGTAATGATTTATATGCCAGGTCAAATGATGAAACTTCATTTGTCGTCAAAAAAGTTCCTGTCAATTTAAAAATCACCCCTATCGCAGACATAAAAACAAATGAAAGTGTGGAGCTGACAGTTAATTTGGAAGGTCATAAAGCTGAAGGAATGGCTCAGTTATATGTAAATGGGATTTATAAACAACCTATTTATCTGAACAATGGAAGAACCACATTTAATTTAAATTATTTCTCTAAAGGACAGTATAATCTAACAGTAATCTTTCCAGAAAATGAGTATTACCTCTCAGCTTATGACTCCAATATATTTAATGTTGATATCACTCAGGTTTCAATCAATGTTTCCGCTAAAGATATTTATGCTGGTGAAAGTGAAATTATTACGATTGAAGTTTCATCCAATGGATTCAACAGTAATGCAACACTTTCAATAAATGGTATAAATTATACTGTATTTATTAAAGATAAAATTAACCGTGTCACTATTTCTGATTTAACTAATGGAACTTATGATGTTTTAGTAATATTTGAAGGTAATGACAGGTTTGTCAAAGCCAATGCCTCAACATCATTTAAGGTTTCAAAGCAATTGTCCAGTTTAAATGTATCAATCGAAAAGAATAATCTGACTGGCAGCATTATTGTAAAAACAAATTCAAACAAATGCAGCGGAACTATTGGTCTTTATGTAAATCAGAGATATTATTCTGGAAATTTGAAAAATGGTATTGCTAGTTTTGATGTTAAATTTGATAAGGGAACTAACTATATCTTTGTATTTTATAATGGAGATTTTAGTTTTGAGCCGTCCAGCTGGAATGCCACAATTGGAAATGCTGAAAAGTTCTTTTTAATTGCTGATGATATTACATTTTATGAGCATAATGATTTTAAGTATACTGTAAGTTTATATGAAGAAAATGGATTTGCTATGCCTAATCAAGTTGTTTCATTTGAATTTGAAGGTAAAACATATAATCTACGAACTAATAATAAAGGAATGGTCAATTTAGGTTTAAACTTGGGTGAAGGAGTTTATTCCATCATTGCAAAATATGAAAATGTTACAGTCAATAACACAATAACAATCAAAGCCATTGTCTTTGATGTTAATATAAATAACATTACTTATGGTGAAAACGGAAATATAACTGTAGAATTTGAAGGTAATATAACAGGATGCGTTAATTTTGAATTTTTAACAAAAACTATTGTTGCAAACATTACAAACTCAAAAGCAACATGTAATTTACAGGGATTTTCTGCAGGAACATATTCTGTAGACATATTCTATTCAAACGAGTTTTTCAATTCTCCGAAAGTTGCCAGGTCTTTTACTATTTACAAGGCAAATACTGAATTTGATGTTGAATTTAATAATATGGAAATAGGAAAAACCGGAAATATCGTAGTCAGTTTTTCAGATAAAGTAACTGGAAATGTGGAATTTGTGATAGACAACAATCGTTACTTAAAAGAAATTATTGATTCAAAAGCTATTTTAAATATTTCTGAATTATCTGGAGGATACCACAATTTAATAATAACATATCCTGGAGATAATAATTACAATAATATTAGTTTAAAAACAGCATTTCCTGTAAAAATTCTAAAAACCAGCATTCAAATTATTGTTAGTAATGAAACTTCTTATGGTGATGAATTGGATATATCTGCAATACTTGATGATAATGCAACAGGTAATGTTATTTTTAATATAGGTGGTTTATCCAAAACTTGCGAAGTAAATAATGGTGTTGCAAACTGGAAAGTAAGCGGAATTGATTCAGGAATTCATAATCTTGTTGCCAGCTATGAAAGTAATGATTTATTTATCAATCAGAAAAATGAAACTTCATTTAAAATATCAAAGGCAAATTCAATAATGGATATTTTTGTTAAAGAAGTTTATTTGGATGAAAACATTAGGATTTATGCAAAATTAAATCCAAATGCAACAGGTAAGGTTTCATTCAGTATGGATAACTATTACAGTCCTAGAGATAAAATTGTTTCAAATTCATCTGCTTCCTGGCTGATTTCTCCTTTGGAAACTGGTCAATATACACTTCATGCAAATTATAGTGGAGATAATAACTACTATGCATCATCTTCAACATTCATATTAAATATTTCACAAAAAAGATCCATTTTAACAGTTGAGGCAAATGATGCAAGCAATCGTGATAATGTAATTTTTAAAGTTACACTTCTCACAAATTATAATGAGGGCATTTCAGGTGTTGTTAACATTAAACTGTTAGGTAGCTCCTACAAAGTCAACGTTCGCAATGGTAAGGGAACACTGAATCTAGGTAAGCTCACACCAAATGAATATAAATTTACTGCATATTTTGAAGGCAATGAAAAGTATTCGGATTCCTCTTTTGAATCTTCATTTACAGTTTCAGATTATCTATTGGCTTCTGTTTTGTCATGTAATGATGTTGTAAAATATTATAATGCCGATGCAAAATTTGTCATTGTCTTAACAAGCATAAAAGGAAAAGCAATTCCTGGAGAAACAGTATATGTTACTGTTAAAGGTGTTGAAAATACTTATGTCACTGATGAAGATGGAAAAATTTATTTGAATATTGGCAATGCTTTTGAAAAGTATAATGTTACTGCTGAGTTTAGGGGAAGTGACTCTTATTATCCTTCAAACACTACTGGAAGCGTAGAAATATTGTCCACTATTGAATCATCAGACTTGATAAAGTTATATGGTACTGGAAGTCAATATTTTGCAATATTTAAGGATTTAAGCGGAAAGGCATTAATGAATACTCAAGTCTTTTTTAAGATACTTGGAAAAACCTATAATTATAGTACTCTTCCTAATGGTGTTATAAGATTGGATATTGATATAGATCCAGGTACCTATTCAATAACTGCTATTAACCCTGTCACTGGTGAAAATAAAACAAATAAAATAACTGTTTTCAATAAGCTAATGGGAAATAAGGATGTCACTAATTATTTCGGAGCAAAAAGCACATATAAGGTACGCGCATATGATGAAAATGGGAAAGTGGTAAGTGCAGGAAAATTGGTCATATTTAAAGTAAATGGAAAAACATATAGGATTAAAACAGATAAAAAAGGTTATGCAACATTATCTGTTAAATTAAATCCAAAACAATATGTTGTTATAGCTCAATTCAATGGAACCAAGGTTTCAAATAAAATAACAGTTAAACCAGTTCTTACAACAAAAATAACATCAAACAAAAAAACCAAAAAGACCAAGTTCAGTGCAAAACTGCTTAATTCTAAAGGCAAGATATTAAAAGGTAAAAAAATAACTTTTAAGATTAAAGGTAAAAAATACACAGCCAAAACCAACAAAAAAGGTTGGGCTAGTATTAATATTAAGTTAAAATTGAAAAAGGGCACATATAAGGTTTATACAACTTATGGGAAATCAAAAGTTATAAACATAATTAGAGTTAAATAATCTTTTTCAAAACCTTTAATTTTTTATTTTTTTCATGTAGATTGCTGAATTCATTTTATCTGATTTTCATCATGCTTTCATTATTTTTAATTTATCCATTCATAATTTTTCATTTGTGAGTTCGATGTTATACTATAATTTGTCAATATTTCATTTAAACGCAATGAAAAATCTTATTAATTTTTTCATCCAAAGTTATAATCATGATTTTCAAACTTCAAGCCAAAGGCCACAAAAATGTAACCTCTCATCACAAGTCCACTTTTGAAATTACAAAAGATCCAGAAATTGGTCCAACTGCAGATTGCATTATCGGAACAGGTGCCGATAAATCAATGCTTGACTTTCCTCAGGAACTTAAAGATAAAATCGCCAACTCAAAAAGCAGGATAACTGTTATTTTAGATACTGAAAATGGTCATGATGAAATAGTTGGTTTTGGCCATGAAGATTTGACTTTGACTCATCCGACCGATATTGTCTGCAGAACCAGTGATTACACCTGCTCAAGGACATTAATGATTAAAGCAGATAAGGCTGCAAAGGATTTGAATCAAGATTTGATTGAAGATTTGAAAAATGATAAGAATATGGAAGTCACCATAAAAGTTGATAATACTTAAATTAAATTTTTTTTAGAAAAATTAGCTTTTTTTAATGTCTATATTGTGAGTTTTACCTCACAATACCCATCACTTAGACATTAAAACCATTTAATTTATGGTATAATAAATCAAAAATCGAAAAAATTGTGCTAAAAATAGTTAACTTTAAATAAGTTAAGCGATATATTTTTTTATAACTACTTTTGTTTTATGCGGGGGTGGTCGAGCGGTCAAAGGCGCTAGGTTGAGGGCCTAGTGGGTTAGTCCCTTCGCGGGTTC
>ONUN01000006.1 GCA_900320955.1 uncultured Methanobrevibacter sp.
GAAAAACAAGACTGAATATTGTTCTCGCAGATAATGAACCCACCATCACATTAACGGCAAGGGTATTAAAAATCAAAATCTATTTCAACTATGCATATATATCAACTACTTTTCAAAAGTAAGTTTCCATTAACAAATGGCCGTCGTTAATGTTAATTCAGCTTTCAGGTTTGATTATCAAATCGTTAATGTTAATGTTAATTAAAGTAATAGTTCTTGTTTTCTTTTATTTTAAGCTATTGACTCTCACATTAACGGCAAGCGATGTTAATTGATGCAAACAAAAAGAGAAATGTTGATTTTATTTTGCAACAGGATTTTAAAAATCCAGTACCTATTGAGGTGGGTCGTGGCAGGAAAGATAAAAAGCAAATTACTCATGCAATCAATAATTATGGTGCTGATTATGGAATTATTATCTCAGATACCATAACAAATATTGAAAAAGAAGACAATATCATATATATTCCTCCAAAAACATTTTCATTTTTATAATTATCATAATTATCTTTGAATATATATGTTTTATTAGTTATATTTCGAAGATTTTTAATACTGGATGAGTCAAAAATTAGGGTGTGGGAGTTAAAAGTAGTAAATATTTTGCATAATATGCGGCAACAGCTTTAATACTTATTTTAAAAAGAGGTTATATAATTAATAACTGCTTTTTTTCATAAAGTTGTACTTTGGAAAAATTTATTAAATTATAAGATTTAAAATATTATTGTTAATGTTAAATTAAATTACAGAATAGGAGGAATAGTATTGGTTGAAGAAAATGAATTAGACTCTACTTGTGGTATTTCTGATGAAGAGCTAACTGAAAGATTTAAGGAATCTATCAGAATTGATCAAGAAATCTGTAAAATTAAAGGACTTCCTATTGCTGGTTATGATGATGAATTAGATAGTCCCTATATAGAGTATCCTGATGGAAGGAGAGTTTATCCAAATGAAAAATAGACTTCCTGAAGTTATTGTATTTGCAGGCCCAAATGGTAGTGGAAAAACCACCATAACCCGCATGGCCAAAACTATTGGGATTTACATTAATGCTGATGATATTAAGAAATCAAGTTTATGTAGTGATTTAGAAGCCGCCCTAAAAGCTGAAGAGCTTAGGGAATCTATGGTGGAACAAGGTAAAGATTTCACATTTGAAACGGTTCTTTCTACAGATAGGAATCTCAAATTGCTTAAAAAAGCTAAAGAAAAAGGGTATTTTTTAAGATGCATATATGTTTTAACATCAAATCCAGAAATTAATAAGACTCGTATTGATATCAGGGAATCTATGGGTGGTCATACTGTTCCTGAAGAAAAGATCAAATCAAGATATTATAAGGCACTAGATTTGGTTCCTGAATTAGTTGAAATTTGTGATATTGTCCATATTTATGACAATACTAATGTTCCATTTAGAATTTTCAAGAAAAGAAAGGACGTATATTTCCATTGGGAAAACAAATATTGGAATTATTCAGACATTGAAAAGCTCACTGGAATTAGTGAATACATTAATTAAAATGATATATTTTTTATATTTTCATGTTCTAAAATTATATTGTCAGAGCTAAAAGTACTAAATATTTTGTATAGTATACGGGCAACAAGATTTTAAATGATTTCTGGCATTTATATGATTTGTTAGAGTTTGATAGTTGTTTTTTCTTAGTTTAAATTAATATGGTGTATTGAATAGTTTAATTATTCATTATTTATTTTTATTTTTATAAAAATATTTCTTATGTATTAGATTTGAGTTATTTCATATGAAAGATTCATTTCAAACAAAAAAACATTTTTTAACAGTTCTATATTTCCGAACAGTTCAATAAAACATTATAATATCCCATATAATTTAAAATTATTATTGACTAGTTGATGATTAACATCTTTTTTGGTTGTTGATTAATTTTTTAAAACTTTTTTAATTACTTATTTTTTGATTTAGGCTATTTTTATTAAAAATAAAAAAATCATGGGGGTTGATGATTAAGGTTGATGATTAATGTTTTATAATATATTCTGTATTTCTGCCTTTTCCAATACTTTCTATCAATTCCTTATTTTTTAGTTTTCTAATAATTTTATAACTGGCTTGAGGAGAAATATTTAACATCTCTTGAATATCCTTATTTTGAATATGCTCTTTTTCTTCAAGTAGAGTTAATACTGAAATTTCATTTGGAGTTAATTGGATGGTATTATCATATTTTGATGTTATTTCGGATAATTTCAATACTTCTGATTTAATTTTATTGATTGAGTATAATACTCCACAGCAGAAATATTCTAGCCAATTTGTCAAATCATGGTTTTTATCGGCACTGTGTAATGCATCAACATAAGCCTGCCTATCTTGATTGTAATATTCGTCTAAAGTGAAATAATTGTTGATATTAAATTTGTGAACTGATAGGATTAATGTTGCCATAAGTCTGCTGGTACGCCCATTTCCATCAACAAAGGGATGTATGCGTACTAACTCATAATGAATAATTCCTGCGATAATAACTGGATAAATTTCATCGGTTGAATTGTTCAACCAATCTAATAACTCATCTACTAAACCCGGTACTTTATAAGCATCTGGCGGCACATAATTTATTTTTTGAGTATGCAGATTACCAATAAATACACGTGTGTCTCTAAATTTACCCTCATATTCAGATTTTTTTAATAAATCTTTAGTCAACTCTTTATGTACAGATAAAATTGTGTCCGGGGTAATAACTTTATCCGAATATTGATCTAAATGATTTAATACATTGAAATAATTTAATACTTCCTGTTCTGCTTTTGTAGTTGGTTTTTCATTGTTGTTGATTAATGTTTTTACTTCATCTAAGTTTAAAGGATTTCCTTCAATTGATGTTGAGTAATGTGAAGATCTAATAAGTGCATCCTGTTTTAATTTTATTGGTGTATGTAAATTTAGGTTCAAACATAGTATCAACTTATTTTTCTTAATTATTATAATTTATGTGGTTGATGATTAACATATTTTTTGGTTGATGATTAAT
The DNA here is from genome assembly GCA_900320955.1 of uncultured Methanobrevibacter sp. Classification (GTDB taxonomy): domain Archaea; phylum Methanobacteriota; class Methanobacteria; order Methanobacteriales; family Methanobacteriaceae; genus Methanocatella. The sequence continues at coordinate 3,030 of ONUN01000006.1, forward strand.
TTTTTAAAGTTCTTTAAATTACTTATTTCATGATTTAAACAATTTTAATTAAAAATAAAAAAAACAAGTTGGTTGATGATTAAGGTTGATGATTAATGTTTTGTAAAAAATTTGTCGTTATTTGTTAAGAATGTGGTAAGTATACAATTATTCTTGTAATTGCTATTTTTAAATGAAATTTTAATAAGTTACTTACTTCAAATGTGAAATTTTTGATTAATCAAGTCAGACAAAATAGTAAGTATGCGATTTTTCTATTCATTACTTTTTATAAGTAAAATTTTAGTTAAAAATTTATATAATTTGGAGTCTAATATTGGGAGTAGAGCGAAAAGTATATTATATTTTGTATGGTATGTTGTCAAAATTCTTTTTAATCATTTCTTAAAAAACCAATCTTTTTATTAAATGTTAAATAGATTTAATAATATGTTTGGAACAGTTTTTTATTTTCCATGGGAAGTTTCTCTGATATTATTCCTGCAAAGTTCTCTTCCAGATTTCGTATTTGGGGTCTTTGGAGTTATTGCAGATGTCGTCTCTAAAAATGTCCTTGCATTGTTATTCATTTCAATCTATTTGGCATACAACAAGGATTGGGGTAAATTTACATTGCTTTCGTTGGGTGTGGCTGGTGTGTGCTGCGAATTTATCAAGGTGTCTGTTGCACGTTTAAGGCCATATGCAGTTATGGATAATATCAAGTGTATTTATGCCCCTACGGCTGACCAGAATCTTTTTGACTTTAAAATCCAGGGATATTCGTTCCCAAGTGGTCATGCGATGATGGCAACCAATCTGTTTTTGGCAATTCCGATATACATCAGGAATATTCTATATGTCTCTATTGGATTGATTGGAGTTTTGATTGTCGCCCTTTCAAGGGTCGGATTAGGAGTTCACTTTCCGACTGATACTATTGCAGGGTTCATCATTGCTTTGGTGATAATCTTAATATTGTCTCGTATTTACGACAAGATTGAAAATAGGGCATATCTCTATTTGACCATTATTGCTCTGTCATTGATTGGGGTATTGTTCTGTCAGGATATGAGTTATATTAAGTATGTGGCATTGGTTTTAGGAATTTCATTAGGTTTTCTTGTTGAAGAGAAATATGTTAACTTCGAAAATCCTAAAAGCAGAAGGGATGCAATAGTCAGGCTTGTTGGAGCACTCGTATTGTTTGTATTGCTTTTTGGTTTATTCCCAAAATTTGCAGGCAATACTGACATAGTTAAATGTATTGTGCATTTTCTATGTACTTTCATAATGCTTGCCATATATCCTTTAGCTTTTAAAAAGATTGATGTGGATGGATGACTGGATCCATGCAATCTTCTTTACTTTTTTTGATAATATTTTTTTCACATCGATTAATATGAACTCATTTGGCAAAAAATTAATTAAGTAAATATTTTTTGTGTAAAATCTAAAAGTAAGAAATATCTTATATTATATTCTGATAAGATCAATTTAATGGATAATCTGTTAAAAGAACTCCTAAAGTACGTCAATTAGATTGATCCTGATAAGACTAAGATTATGTCTGCAATTATTGCAGAACCAAGGTAAGTTCCAGTAATCACAATTAAAGTAATAAGAATTCCTCTCCAACCAATCTTTTTAAACTTTTCCCAGTCTTTACCCAGTGCTATACCGACATAAGCTAAAAATGCTGCACAAATTGTAGTTAAATCAACTTGGGAAGCGTAATGTGTCACAAAATCAGCGGTTGGAACTCCTGGAATTGCAAGAAACATGCCAATTAAACATATTATGATGATTGATGGTATATTAAATGGAATGAGTTCCCTAATACACAGGCCTATGAATGTAATGGCTACAATAACAAACATTCCAATTAATGAATCAACAAATGTGGCATGATTGCCAAGAACATTTCCGATAGCAACAATTACTGAAAATACTAAAAACACGACCAAAATTTTTTGAAGGTTGTCCATTTTCAATCCAAATGGATTATGTGCACTATCTTTGTCCTGAATGGTGTCATCATCAAACTCAATTTCATGGTTTCTGCCTAAAACTGGAGATAACCATGAATATAATTTTTCTGTAATTGGCAATGAAAGAAATATGAACATGTAGATGCCGAAAGCGCTTGAAAGAACATTACTGCACCCTGCAAAAGCTTCTAACTGGGTTGTCATGTTGGGGTATAAATTCACTAAAGGAACTAATCCTGCGGCGTTCATGCTTGCACTTCCTACACCGGATGCCATTGCAAATGAATATGGATGTAACGGCAGGAGTGAGACACACAGGCTTGCAAGGAAACTCATATATAAAGTGCCAATGATAGGTCCTAAGATATAAATAAATAAAACCCCGCGTGCCTCTGGAGATGTAATTCCGTATTTGTCAATAATAATTGCTACATTGGGGTCACGACAGATTGAACTTGTCATTCCGATAGCTTCTCTTCTAAAACCTAAAAGTAAAGCAATAGGTAATGCTATAATAGTACAGATGTCTCCAAATAGTTGTAAAATCAAGGCAGGGCCGACATTAAAAATCATATAGATGGCCTCTCCACTTGAAATAGCCAGTTTGGATATTATCACGCCAAGAAGTATGGCCATGATTCCTTCAGCAATTTTAGCCTCTTCATCACCGACCCATTTAAAATGTTTTGACAAATAGATAATCATTCCCAAAACTATGGAATATGTTATGGGCAGTAATAGGAAACTGATGTTGTCTGTTATTTTAATCTCTCTAATTCCAATCAAGATTGAAATAATAAGTATGGCCAATGCAATAAAATGTAATTTATACACTTTCCATAGTGGGCTCTTATCAATTCCCTCATCGGGTTTTTTTCTATCTCTATCCTGTTTAAAACTTTCAGTTTTGGGATTGGTTTTAGAAATAAAAAAATCCTCCTGATTTATTAATTGTCATATATTTCAGCCATATATTTTCTTGTTTTTTAAAAATAGCATATTTTAATTTGTTACACTTTGTTTAAATAGTTTTTTGTCCTTTGATTGCAGTATGTCAGTTTTCGTAAAACTATTGTTCAATGTTATAGTATAATGGCCAAAAGTACATTATATATTTGTAGAGGTACTGACAAAATCTTTAATCAATAATGTATTGGTGAAATGAATGTCTCGTTTAAATTTTGAAGATGAAAGGATTAATTTTACTCCACTTATTCTTTATGTTGATTATATTCACATTCTCCACAGGGAGTATTTAATTAAGAATTATGAAAATATCACTCCTGTGGATGTTACTTATCTGATGAATATTTTTTATAATTCCAATTGTTCCCAAAAGGATTTGTCGGAATTGCTTTTTGTTTCAGAGTCAAATGTTGCTCAAATTATTAAAAAATTGGAAAAACATGGATTTATCACAAGAACTCCTGATGAAAAAAACAAAAGCCGTAAGATTCTTAACCTAACTAATGAAGGTAAAATAGTAGTATTTAAACTAATAAAGGGAATGTATGAATGGGAAGGTGATTTTTTTAAAGATTATCCTCCCGAGGATGTTGCAAAGTTCAAGAAGATGCTTTATGAATATTCCCAAAAAACAATCGATTCGATATATTGATTTAAATACTTGTTTTGATATAATATCATTAATGACTTAAGTTACTTAAGTCTTTAAATGGTGATATTATGTCTGACAAAGAAAAAACTATTGAAGTCTTGCAGGCGATTGTGACCGGATTGTCCGCAAATTCATTCGGACACAGAATCCAATCCAAAGTATTTGCAGGATTGGGATTTCAGTCCCTTGGAGATAAGTATGCAACACATGCAACAGAAGAAATGGACTTTGTAGAACAGTTCATGGACCGCATATTGGATTTGGGTGGTGAAATCAAGCAAGAAGCTCAGGAAGCCAAACCGATCTACACTGACATCATAGAATTCATTGAAGCTGATTACAACGTGTCTGTAGAAGGAATTGCATTTATAAATGAAGTCATGGACTCAGGCATTTTTGATGCAACAACTTATGATTTGATGAAAGTCTACCTTAAAGACGAAGAAGAGGACATGTATTGGAGCGAACAGCAATTGGACCTTGTCAAAATGATTGGCAAACAGAATTATTTAACACAATTATTAATAAATGATCAAAATGGAAATTAAAGCTATAAAAACATATGAAAACGGTTTCATGACACAAGCCTTTGCCTTTGGCGGTGAAGGCGGAGATTTTGATTCATCAATAAAATACAGGTCAAGCATTCAAAACTTTTTGATTGATACAGGCGATGATGTGATATTAATTGACACAGACATGCCATCAGAGATGCCTCCTCAGGAAGTGGATGAGAATACTCCATTGTCCATGGGTACAAGGATTACAGATTATTTATCTGCGCTTAAAGAGTTGGGATATGACAAGGATGATGTAACCAAAATATTGATTACCCATAAGCATGCTGACCATACTGGGGAGCTGAGGCAGTTTCCTAATGCTGAAGTATATCTCTCCAAAACTGAAGCTGCGGAACTGAATCTTGAAGGGGATAACATTGTGCCTGTAGAATTTGATGATGGTCCATACTATAATTTTGAAAAGTCACAAAAAATAGTGGATGATGTATATTTAATTGAAGCAATCGGCCACACTACAGGAAACAGCATCGTTATTGCAAAAGACGATGAATTATTTTACATGTTTCATGGAGATGTCACATATACTGATGAGGCATTGTATGCAAATAAGTTGTCTGTTGTTTTTGAAGATGTCCAAAAGGCAAGGGAAACCCTTGATAATGTAAGGGAATTTGTCAAAAATCAACCTACAGTATACCTGTCTACACACACTCCGTTAGGTCATGAAAACCTGGAAAATAAAAGTGTAATTGATTTGGAAAATCCTCCAGAAAGTATTTATCCAGAATAAATGCTTTTTTTTTACTTTTTTTTAAATTAAAATATTGTACTTTGCATTGGCTGGAAACAACTTATATATTGCACAGAATTTGGATGAAGAACTTTTAAGCATTCCTTAGTTGGGCAATGACTACATCTTTGACATTGAAGATTGATGGGGGGGGGGTATTGTTTTTCTGCTATATTGTGCAGCATCGTCTAAAATGCTAAGGAAATTTCTCAAAAAAGTCAATATTGCTACAACCGATCTGTTTTTGATTGTATCTTATGGATTTGATGGGGATCAAAACTCTTTAATGATAACATTAAAAAAAGAGGTATGGTCGTTAATTATACAAATTCTGTTTTGCTGGTTGACAATTACCGGCCTATGTTTGATATGCTAAGGAAAATGACTTTTTTTAATCTTATTTTTAAAACTAGGGAACTGAATTGGGATTGATTTTAGTTTCACTTGGATCGATGTGTTGTTCGTTAAAAAAAGTTTAAATAATTATTTTTTGATAAAAAAAAGAAAAAAAGAAAAAGATGGTTTGATTATGCTTCAGAGTATAATAAACCAATAGCTCTATTATAGAAGAATATGAAATAAACTAAAAAGATACCTAATAAGATACCGCCAACAACATTATTCCAATTAAAAATAAATCCAATGATAAATGAAACGACTACTAGGATAATGAAAATAACAAGAACAGTTGCAATGAGTTTACCTAATCCTACTTTGGAAATGTCTCCAATTGCTTCTCCTATAGCTAAAGCATCACCTAAATCCTCGGTTTTTGCTAATCTACATTTAGCCATAAAGTTAGCTAAAGCAAATAAAATGACTAAAATTATGCTGATTATGGTCATAATCCAGTCTTTGAGGAAAAGACTTAAAATGAAAATAAGAACTGCAGGAACAACATAATATACAATGCTAACAACGATTAATTTAATAGCATTGGCAATTTGTCTTCCCATGTCTATTCCGGGGCTATCAAATCTTCTTTCAATACCATATTTTATAATGTCTAAACCATATCCTTCAATTAAGAACAGTATAAGAATAAAAACAATAACTCCAACAATATTCAATCCACTTAAAGCAAATCCTGCAAAACCTTGTGTAGAGAATGAAGCTGCACTTGTGAATAGAGCAGCACCTCTGATAATTCCAGCGATTATGCCTAAAACTATATATAAACCTAGTGCTTTAACATTATTAAATGGATATGCTAAAGCATCTCCAATTATATCTCCTACACCCATGTTTATCACCTTTCTTTTAATTTTATTTAATAATTAATAAATTAAAACTCATATGAGTTAAAATTAGTTTTATTATTTAATTAATATATATTGTGATAAAATCCTGCTTGCTTCTATCAATATGATATTATATGGTTTCTAATTTTGAACAAAGTGATGAAAATATATGTTATATTGTGCCTTTGAATCTTTGGATGATGATTTGATTGGGAGTGTTGGAACATACTTTAATGAACGCATCATTTGCTGGTATATAAAAGGAAAATTAATGTGAAGTTTAAATCCATCTATTTTTTAACATTATCAGTTTTTTTGGCAGTAGTCTTTAAATAGGTTGTTTTATAAATGGCTTTTTGCCAATATGGATTTTTACGATTTCACTGTTTCCCATCAACTTGCAGAATATTCATATTGCATAGTATGATTTTTAAAAAATAAGAAAATTTGTAGTTGATTGGGCTCAAATTGAGTTGTTCAATAAAAAGAAGATAAAATGAGAGTTGATCTCTCATTATTTTTTTTTAAATTTGTTTGTCCTTTAGCCGCAACGTTAGGATAAATACAATTCCCATCAGAATCGCCGTTACCTGCATTACGAATGCCATAGTGTCCTGAATAATGATATTTACAATATCCTCAACGGTGCCGTCATCTTTAAAGTCGTTTATATTACCTACTGTTTGGAAGTAATCATAAACTTCTTGATGGTATGTTTCATTTCCTGAATATTGTGGGGCATAGATGTCGACTGCATGGGAAATGCCTCCAAAAACTCCAAGAATTAGGATTATTCCGATAATTGCTGTACCTAATGATTCACCTAATGTCTGACTGGTTGTATTAACACCTGATGCATTATTTTGACTTTCTTGAGGAATATTGAATAATGAAACGTCAGTACATAAAGCCATTAAGAATCCAAGTCCTGCTCCCATTATAAACAGTCCTGGAATTAAATCTAATGTTGATGTATCCAGTCTGAATTTGAAACTTAAAACCAGACATCCGATGATTGCCATTATACATCCTATCGCCATGATTGTTTTATGTTTTAATTTTCCGGATAAGCTTGGAGCAATCACTGCAAAAATAAGCAGTCCCATAGTCAGTGGAAGTGTAGTCAGACCTGTATTGAATGCATTTAATTCCAATACGCTTTGTAGATATAGGGAAACTGCAAATAATGATCCTCCCATTGCAAGATAAGATAATAACAAAATGATACTTCCCACACGTAAATTTCTATCTTTAAATAAGTCCATATCAAGTAATGGTACTTTACCATTCCTTTTTCTTCTGATTTCAAAGAATGCGAAGCCTGCTAGAGCAATTAATCCTACAATTATTGTGGCTATGCTGGTGGTGATATCTTTAGACAGTGATAGAATACCTAGAACTAACAAAACAAGTCCTACAAATGAAATTATGGCACCACCAATATCCAAATCGTTTTTAGATTCGGTAGGTGCAAAAGTAGGTATTCTATTTTGCATTATTAAAATAATGAATACGATTATTAATTCACACGCAAATCCATATCTCCAGCTGAAAAAGGTTGTCATAACTCCTCCGAAGAGTGGACCGATAGCAGCTGCAATTGCGCCCATTACACCAACAATTGCTAGAGCAACAGTACGTTTTTCACCGGAATATGTTCCACTTATTATGGAAACGGTTGCAGGCATCATTAATGCACCAGCAATACCTTCAATCAATGCCCATCCGATAAATAACATTGTATCACTTGAACTTATTGCTGCAGTAAATGTACCAACACCATAAAGTGCGGTACCGATTAAAAACAGTTTCTTTTTACCAACAATGTCCTGAAGCTTGGCACTGAGCAGCATGAATGCGGCAGTGATGAGGGTATAAAATGACATAATCATTTGGATGGTACTCACATCAGTATTCAAATCAGCAACAACCTGAGAAATACTTACATTCATGAATGTAGCGTCCAAAGCTATGATGAAAGAAGCACATGCTACAACTATTAGTGGAATCCAAGAGTTTTCTTTAATAGTTTCATTCATTTATTAATCCTCCATTCATTCTCATTTTTGTATATTAACGAACTGATGTCATGTTTAATGAAATATTTGATAATTTCGTTTTCTATTAATATTTTTTTTCTTTTTGTTGTTTTATATAATTTATGACTGTCGGTGATTCAAAAGTTTATGCATTTTTTGAAATTTGATGCTTCTAAAAATAATTTAAGTTTTCTTTAATTAAATGTTGGGGCAATATTTATATTTGATTATCAAAAAAAATTATTAATGGCTCATTATGAGTTTATTTATTAAACAAAATGAATTTAACAAAATTAATTAAAAAAGGTGAATAATATGAGTGTAAGCGATATAATAAGTGATGCTTTAGCATATCCCTTTCAAAATATAAAGGCTTTAGTTATATTTATGGTTTTAGGAATAATTGCTGCAATTGTTGGTGGAACAACAATAATTACTATTGCAACTTCTTTTTCTACAGTGGGATTCTCTAGTTTTGCTCTTGGAGGAGTAGGAATAATTGAAATGATCATTTTTATTCTGGTGCTGTTCTTGATTGAAGGATATGGATTGGACATTGTAAAATTCGGTATTGAAAGAAGAGCTGATGGTCCTGGAATTGATTTTACAAGACAAATTTCAAATGCTATCAAATTAATCGTTGTTACTGTTGTTTATTATGTTATACCGGTTGTTATTATTTTTATTTTACAGCTTTTCCTCAAAGACTGGATTATGACCATAATCAGCATAATTTTAGTCATCTTATTTGCTTTAGCAAACTTTATGGCTAGATGCAGATTAGCAAAAAGTGACGATTTAGGGGATGCTTTGGCTATAGGGGAAGCTATCGCAGATATATCTAGAGTAGGTTTAGGTAAACTTCTTGCAACTGTCGTTCTTGTTGTAATTATAGCTATAATTATTGTAGTTCTTATAGGTATTATTGGTGGTATTAACGATACTGTCGGAGATATTTTATTCGGTATCTTTTTAGTTTACTTGGTATTCTTATACAATAGAGCTATTGGTTTATTATACTCTGATGCATAATCAAACCACTCTTTTTTCTTTTTTTTAATCTCATTCATCAATACTTTTTTGATAGTAATCTGATATCATTTCTCTAAATTTCATTTCATCTCCAATATCGTATTTTTCAAAAAATTTGTCTTCCCATTTTTGCGATTCTTCCAAGAGGGATAATATGCGTGTTTTGCCTTTTTCAGTTAAATTAATTATTCTTCTGCTCTTATTGTTTTCATCAAAATTCCTATGAATCAAGTTATTATTTTCTAGGCGTTTGATGATTTGGCCAACATTTGCTTCTGAAACTATCAATAAGTCAGCTAGTTGTCTCTGTGATATGTTCGGATGATAATAAATATTAATCAGATAAGTAAAATCTCGGGGAGTAATGTCTTTGAATTTTTTGTTTAGATATTTGTGATATTCGATATTGATGTAATCAATATAGAATATGATTGGTATAACTGAGTCATTTTTGTCTTTGAAATCTGTATTATCCATTCTAAATTGCTCCTTAATTATATTATATGAATTCTATATTTAAAAGAATTTGTTATCTGGTTTAATTTAAATTAAAAAAGATTATATATTATTCACAACATAGTTTATGTAAAAGACTAAAGACTCTTTAGTCATGAGGTGACAACATGAATTTTGGAATTATTGGTGTCGGAGCGATTGGTGGAACTATTGCAAAAAAACTTGCAAAAGCAGGTCATAGTGTAAAAGTTGCAAATTCAAGAGGAAAAGATGTAGTTATGGAATTTGCTGGCGAAATTGGTGCAGAAGCATCTGATTTGACAGAAATTTCACAGGATGTGGATGTGTTGATTGTTTCAATTCCATATGGTGCAATCAGTAGCCTGCCTAAAGACATATTTGAAAATTTGGATGATGATGCAATCGTTATAGATACTGGAAACTATTATCCTGAAGTTAGAAACGAAAATATTGAAGATTTTGGAAATGGGGAAGTTGAAAGTATTTGGTTTTCGGATAAAATCAACAGACCTGTTGTAAAGGCATTTAATACTCTTTTGGCATATTCTCTAGCGGAACTTGGTAAGCCAAGCGGAGATGAAAACAGGCTTGCTATGCAAATTTCAGGTGATGATGAAAACCAGAAAAAAATTGTAACTGGTCTGATTGATGAGTGTGGTTTTGACTCATATGACTGTGGAACATTATCTGAGTCCTGGACAATGCAGCCTTCATCAGCAGGATACTGCTGCGATTATACCTTGGATGAGCTAACTGAAGTTAAGAAAAAATCAGTTCAAACTCCAGAAAGTGTTGCTGAAAACAGAGCATATTTCTATAATAATTTCGCAGAGCTTGCAAACAATGACTTCAGTCATGAAAATGTCATTAGATTAAATAGAAAATATAATGTCTGAAGATTTAACATAGATTTCTTTAAAATGGAGTGAAGTTATAATGCATTATGCTGGGACTGTTTATCGGAATCCTTATGAACCTACGTCACCTTTGCTTGAAATTACTCAGGGTTGCAGTCACAACAGATGTAAATTCTGCAATATGTACTCGGATGTAAAGTTTAAACCTTCTCCAATGGAATGGATATAAGAGGATGTTAAAGAAATTGCATCAAGTTATCCGGAAACCTCAAGATTGCAATTGTTGAGTGCAGACCCTTTTGTTTTAAGTTTTGAAAGACTAAATGAAATCTGTGATCTGATTCATGGCACTTACCAAACATTGAGATAATGACAATGGCAGCACGTGTTGACAATATATCAGATAAAAGTGTTGAAGAGCTGAAAATACTCAAAGATAAAGGGATTTCTGAAGTAAATATTGGTGCTGAAAGCGGGGATGATGAGACTCTAGAACGTGTAAATAAAGGATATAAAAGTGAAGATATTCTAGAGCAATGTGAAAAGTTAGATGAGGCCGGAATTGACTACTGGCTAACATTTCTCAATGGTGTTGGTGGAGTCGAACTGAGTCAGGCACATGCACTAAACTCTGCAAAAGTATTCAGTCAGGCAAACCCGACAGTTGTTGGAACCGGTGGATTGGTGTTGTTTGAAGGAACTGGATTGCTTGCACAATACAGAAGGGGCAAATTCAACCCGTTATCAGAAAGAGGCTTGATGGAAGAGCTGAAACTGTTCATTGAAAATCTGGATTTCGATGGAAGATTCATAACTCACCATACAATTTCAATGAATTTGAACGATGTTGATTTCACTCAAAACAAAGAAAAAATACTTCTAAATCTTCAAAATGGCATTGAAAATTTGGATATGGATAAACTAACTCAAATAAGAAATAACAAGAGGGGATTGTAATGGATATTGTAGCAATAATGGGATCTCCAAGAAAACATGCAAATACTGACATGTTGCTTGATGAAATGATTAGGGGGGCCGAAGAAAACGGTCATAATGTGATTAAACATTATATTGGTGATTTGGACGTTCATGCATGCAAGGGATGTGGCGTTTGCATGGGCGGAAAAGACTGTGTCTTTAAAGATGATGGTCTGACAGTAACCCATCAGATTGCAGAAGCTGAAGGGCTGATTGTTTCCACTCCAATATATTTTGGTCAAATGACTGGCGATTTAAAAGTATTGCTGGACAGAATGTATGGGATAACTCATAATCCATTAATTCCATTAACTGGAAAAGTTGCATTGATTTTTACTCATTTGGGGCCTGAAGGTTATTATGACTCCTACATTGAACTTACAAAGATTCAACCATTCCAAATGAATATGCATTATCAGATATTGGATGTTTTGGATGTTGGAAGTTTGGGTGATGTTAGAAATCAACCGAATAAGTTAACTGAAGCTTATGAGATTGGTAAAAGATTTTAATTGTTAAAATCGTTCATTGGTCTAAAACAATAGTTTCATCAATTCAATATTATATATTTAAACTTTGATTAAAATTTAACTGTTTTTTTTTGGATATAATGATGTTATTGTGTATGTTTGTATGATTTAATTTAAATATAATTAACAACATAATATTGTTTATATTATTTTTAATTATATTATGGGTGTAATATGAGGGTAGAAAAAGAGTATAGACATCTGGAAGGTATTGAAGAAATTCGTATTTTTAATGCAAGTCAAAAAGATTTTTATAAACCTTCGCCTAAAGAGTTTGATATTGAAGATTTGCCATTTCAAGAACTTATAAACAATATTCCTGTTGAAATTCATTGTCTGATTCCTTATGAAGAAGGTGAGGATTTTATTATCCAAAGTATTGGCAATTTTACTCTTGATAAATATAATCGCACTCTTGATGATGTGAAAGGAAGATTATTCAGTAAATTATCACCCTTTTTTTATGAAATTTTACATGAAGAGTTAGTTTATGTCTATAAAAATCACGTCATTAAGGATATAAGGTTCGTATATTATTATAACAATAAATTATCAAAATTGAGCACCGCTAAAATAGTTTTTGATGATGGTAAAATTTTTGTAACTACCAACAATATTGATACAAAGACAAGTAATCGCGTTGATTTGGAATATCGAGATTTTGATGAAGATAAAAATGACATAATAGAAAATTTCTCCCAAACTGGTAGCTATTATAGAATCAATGGAAAATATGTCTGGTCACAGGGAATATATAATATTATAAACCGTGCAAAAGAAGAATCTGATGACTATTTCAATATTGTTTTTGATTTGGTGATACCCGAAGATAAACACATCGTAAATAAAATTTTTGACATTACTAATAAGGATACTGCACAATGTGATGAAGTTATTCGTATTAAAACTAAAGACGGTGTCTTAAAAACAATAGAAGTTAACGTTTATTCTTATTTTGATGAGTCAGGCATTATCGTTCGCCAAGGTATGATGAATGACATAACCCAATATTCTGGTGATGAAATTACAAAACCTGTTGATTTCTTATTGGACGGTTTTAAAGACAGCACTAAATTGGCTTTGTTGATTGAACCTTTAAATGCTAAGCAATATAAGTTCTCAAAAGGATTTTATTATCTTATTGAAAAGGATTATGAAGAATATGTTCATTCTAGAGATATTTTTAAAAATATAACCGATAAAGATGCTGTCCGACGTTTGGAAAAATTGGTTGATGGTGAAATTGATAAGATTGACGAAACATTTTGTTTTTATGTTGGCGGAAATCCAAACAAGAGAAAAGTCGTTGATTTATATCTTGAACGTTTTGAATATGGAAATACTACTCACAGTCTTGGCTTTTTAACAGATATTACTGAAGAACGACTTAAACAAGAACAATTGATGGTATCCAATGACAATAGACTTATTTTGATTAAGGAAATTCATCATAGGGTTAAAAACAACCTGCAAATTTTAAGCAGTTTTTTAAACCTTGAAAAAAGAGCATACAAAAATGATCCTAATTTAATCATTGAACATATGCAAACACGTTTAAATTCACTTGCATTGCTTCATGAAAAAACTTATAACTCTAAAGATTTTAAAAATATTAATTTGAAAGATTATCTGATAGACCATGATAGAAAGACAAAAAATGTGGTTGATTTTCCTAAAAATATTGAGTTTGAAACTTACGTTGATGAAGATTTGGAATTATCTCTTGAGGTCATCACTCCTCTGCTTCTAATCATTGATGAAATAACAATGAATGCAATTAAACATGCATTTCCGGATAAGGCATCAGCAAACAATAAACTAACTAAGGAAATAAGAAATATTGGCAACAATACTGCGGAGCTAATAATAAAAGATAATGGTGTTGGCATGGATGATTCAGACAATATAAGTACAAATCTAGGCTGTGAAATCATCAAAAGTTTAACCAAACAGTTGGGTGGGCACATAAGTCTGATTAAACAGGAAAGAGGTACTGCATATAAGCTAGTTTTCTCAACTCAAATGGAACACACTATTGAATAAGTGTTATTGTTTTCTTTTTTTTAAAAATTGAATGGTAAAAAATAAATGACATATGCAATAAATAAAAATTCATGCTAAGTGTATTGGGTTATTTTTTAAAAAAAACATTTGAATGTTGTATGACTAACAAAAAACGCACAGTCATCATAGCTATTTCGACATTGTTGGTTGCATATTTAATTGCGGTGCTTGGAAATATATATTCTAATATAGTTATAGCAATCTATGTGGTCATATACAATTCATATGGGATGCAATTCACTCGTGAAGTTATAGATGGTAGGGAATTCCTGCCTAAATTTGATTTTAAGAGTATTCCTTTGGGTGTAAAGGCGTCAATAATAATTAGTATTTATGGAGGTATTCAAGCTCTGTTTTTGTATGGTATTTCACTATTATTTGATTTTCCAAGTTTTGAAATGGAGGAGCTTGTTTTGAAGCTTCCCGAAACAATTCATCAGATTTACACTCACAATCCAGTCCATTCACTATTGTTTTTCGTGTTAAGTATAATTGTTTTTTATATTACTATATTTTTCATGGAAATTGCTTTGGCTCAACTGGCTGATGGAGGTAAGTTTTTCGATTCGTTCAATTTAAAATTGATTAAAGGTTATATTGATAAAATCGGTTGGGTAACTTATGCTACTGATTATACTGCTGTTTTGTTGATTTTGATGGTTTTAGGATTGTTTGAATTTGTACCGGTTTTAAATGTGGTTATGGTTACTCTGTCCTATTCATTGTTTTTCATTGTTGAGTTCAATGCAATCGGATTGATATTTAGAAAGACTAAAACTTAGTTTTCAATATGATGCAACAAAGTAGTTTTGATGAAAATATGTTTTTAGAGGGGATTGGATATGTATTGGAAAAACAGCGATTTGATTTTGTCAAAATGATTTTAAAAAAATAGTTTTGGCCACACCATTGGGCATGACCAGCCATATTCAACTAACAGTTTTGTATTTAAAACTTTTAAACCACTATTTAGAATTTTACAGACTCTGCCATGGTTGTCAATGTATCCATATCCAATTGGGTACTTTCAATCATGAGCAATTCCCCGTCTTTTTGGAACATGATTACATTAATTCCATGTCCGTCGATAATGTTCAAGTCGCCTTTTTTAGATACATCAGCGCCTTTGTCTTTAAATTGATTCACGTATTTATCAACGAATGAATCATTTACATCTGCACTCATGAGGTATGTGGCGGATAAGTTGTTTACAGAGTCATGGTAACTGTCTCCACTACCAAAAATTCCATTGTCTGCATCGGTTAATTTAAATGTTGCGTTTTTTGGAACTTTCATGCTGAAATGCCCATCAAAGTCATGATCAGTAAGATCTACTGCTGCAGAAGCGCAACCGATGACAAGTCCAAATGCTGCCACAAACATCAATATTGTTAATATCTTTTTCATAATAGGTCTCCTTTAATTTCATTTTGTTGATTTCAAGGCAAATGCCTTGTTGAAATCAAGTTACAGTTATCGATCCAACGGTTCACCAATGTTGAAATTGGTGATGTTTGCATCAATAATATGATATATGAATATTTCTTATATAAATTACTTTTTAATTAAACATTTGTCAAATAATTTAAACGAAAAGCATGGTTGATTGAAGCATGTTAATATATTCTAAATATTGGCAACATATTAAAATAAACGCAATAAAATTAATTAAAGAAAAATAGCACGTCCAATATGCAATTCATTTATGACTTAAAAGAAGCTGTGGTATTCTCGCATTAAGATAAAATAAAAATATGTAAATATTTTCACATATTGCTTACTCTCGGTCCATCATATACTGTAGTATTAGGTATAAACCAAGAATTCCGCTGACTAGGAATCCTATTAATCCTAAAATAGGATAACCGAATATGTGATAGCCTTTTTCTATAAACATTGCAAGAGATGATCCAATAATTAATGCAGATAAAATAAGTGATACTGAAAGTTGGTTTATGATTTCATCTATTTCGAGGTGTTTTAGATTTACTTCAAGTTTTCCTTCCTCAATTTTTGATATAGTATTGTTTACAGTGTCCGGCAAGTCTTTTGCTAAATGTTCTAATTGCAACAAATAACTTATGCCTGATTTTGCAATTTTTTCAGGTTTGTATTTGTTGGCGACTATTTTTCTAGATAGTTTCTTCAATTCTGTTGCAGCGTTGAACGTAGGGTCTAAATTTTTACCGGTATCTTCAATTAATGCAATTCCTCTTCCAATCATTACGAATTCTCTTGGGAGGACAACATTGTTATTCACCATCACATTTAACAAATCGTCAAGCAATCCATCCATATTTTGCAATTCTGCACCATAATAAAGATTCAACAAATCGTCCAAATCCATTTTTAATTTATCAGTATTCTGCGCAGGTGTAATTATGTCCATATAAATTAGTTGTTTGATGATGTCGTTTGAATTTCTTCCAATTAGAAGCAGTATTAATTCCGCTAGGTTTTCTTTGAAATTTTCGTTTAATATCCCCATCATTCCCACATCAATGTAGCAAAGTTTCCCGTCTTTTGTTACAATTAAGTTTCCAGGATGAGGATCAGCATGGAAAAAACCATCAATCAAAACTTGTTTAAAATAAGATTTAACTCCATAATTTGCAATTTTTTTCTTATTTATATTTGGATAATCTTTTTTCAGTAAATCTGTAACTTCAACACCGTCAATATATTCCATTGTAATAACTTTTTCACTACAATAGTTAGTATATGGTTTTGGTATCTTGATGTACCTTACATTTTGGAAGTTGTTCCCAAGATTCTTCATATTCATTGTTTCTTCTAAAAAATTAAGTTCTTTGAAAATGGCCCTTTCAAATTCACTAATCACTACAGGTAAGTTTAATGGTCTTGTCATTGTAATAAATTGGTCAATTCTTTTCACCAAAAATTTCATTATTCGAATGTCACTTTCAATAATTTCCCGTGAATTTGGTTTTTGAACTTTAATGGCGACTTTTTCACCAGTTTCTCTTAATCTTGCTTTATAAACTTGTCCAATTGATGCTGAACCTATTGGTGTTTTATCAATGTCTATATAGATTTTATTTATTGATTCTCCAAGTTCAGTTTCTATAACCTCTTTTATTTCATCAAAAGGAGTAACTGGAGTATCATCTCTAAGTTTTTGAAGCTCTTGAGCAATGTCTACACCAACAAGGTCCGGTCTTGTACTTAACATTTGACCTAATTTAATATATGCCGGACCCAATTCCTCCAATACTTTTCTAATTCTTTTTGGAATTGATTCGTCAGGACCATCAAGATCTTCTTCTTTTGAAAGTTTACGGTTTCTTAAAAAAGGAAATTTTTTTAAAAAAGTATTTTCTTCGATTAAATATCCGAAATCATTCTTTTTCAATACATTATAAATTTCATTCAATCTTTTAAGATTATCATTTCTAGTGCTAGCTTTAACTTTCATTCATTACATAATTTGTTGGAAGTAACATATATTTTTTTAGAATTTTTCTAAGATTCTTGCATATACCACTTTCAACTCTTCATCAGATTTTTCATAAATTCTTTTTAAAATTAATTCCGGAGTACTTTTTGCAAGGAAATTCATTTTTGGAGTCCTATCGACTATTAGATTGTAGTTTTCATCCAATCCCTTTGCTTCAATACCGTCAACCCTAATGTCTGTATAGTTCATTATTTCTCTTGCCATATGAGTTACAATAACTCCATATGAATTGGATTCTTTTATCATATCTATAAATGTGGATATTATCTTAACAGCAGCGTCAAGTTCGGTTATCCCTTCAAGTTCGTCTAATAATACTAATTTCTCACTTTTTGTGGTGACGATTGGTATAAATACATTTAAAAAGGATTCAAATGCGCCGGCATCCAGTGACCGTTTTTTAGAGAAGTGATAGACTTCATCAACAATTTTTATCTCTGCTGCGTCTGCACTTACTGGAAGTCCCATTTGTGCCATAATGGATATTTGTGTCAATGTTTCAAGAAGTGTGGTTTTACCACCACTGTTCGCTCCTGTTAAAAGAGCAATATTTTCATCTCGAGTTAACTGATAATCTATTTTTTGAACGTAATCCTTGTCTTTTTTAAGCGCCAATTCTAAATGCAATGCTCCTTTTAATTTAATTTCATCACAAAATTCTGGTCTGCATAAGCCGTATTCGTATGCAAAACTTCCTAAACTAAATTCATAATCAAATTTAATTGCATCTTCGACTTCTTTTATTGCTTTATCTTTTATTGAATTCAATTGGATTGCAGCACTCTTTTTAATGTCAAAAATATCATTTTCCTTTTTGGATGACTGTTCCAGAGTCACCCGTTGAATTTCACTTTCATCAATTTCAATAGGATATGTCCTTAAAAATGGGTCAAAGCTTATGCCGGTTTCCTGGCGGATAATTTCTTTTCGTTTATTGATAATATCCTCAAATATTTTGCTAATTTTTGGAGGGAAGTTATTGTTTAATAGGTTGAGAATTTCATCTCCCTCAAGGTCAACTTGTTTGATTGATTTTTCTAACTCTTCATCTATATCTTCCTTCAGTGAATTGACAAGTTTTTCAATATCAACTTCTCGCTTATCTATTATGTTTAACTCATTTATGATTGGGATAATTTCTCCGAGAACACTTTCTTTATTTCTAATCTTTTGAATTTCATGAACTCTTAAAAACAATTCCTGATTTTGTATAAAAAAGTTGATGATTTTTTCCGGAACAATTTCATAATCTTCTTCTTCAATATTGATCATTACAAGGTTTGGCATTCCTTCAAAATCAAGAATTCCCTGTGAATAAACATAAAATACCAAATCATAATTCATAATTTCTTCCTGAAGAAGTGGTGAATCTGTGGCAGTGATAATAGGATAGTATTTGTTAAGCCCCAAATCAGTCAGATAGGAATTGTCCTCTTCACTTTCTACGAGAATTGCTTTGCTGGGGTCATAATCGGGTTTGGCTTCCTCAACTTCTTTTAAATTTTTCATAAGTCCTCTTAATTTTATGATTGGGAGTTGGGATACATGCTCTTTTGCAGACATTACAAAATCAAGGCTTGAATTTATCTTGTCAATGTCCTTTGAAGGGGAAAGCAGCAATATTCTATTTTTGGAATAGTTGGTATTGGAATATGATAAAATTTTGTTTATGATATCTTCATAAATTTCCATTGCTCTGTCGCTTTTTATAAATTCATAGCTGGGATTGTCTAACAATTGGTTCATTATTTCAATTGCTTTTCTTTGACTAATTCCATCAATATTTGATATTTTTTCCACATCGACATTTTCAACAATCTTTTGGAGCTCTTCTTCGCCTCCAACACCATTTATGATTTTTTCAGAGATTTTATCTCCAATTCCTTTTATGTTTTGCAATGTAATTCTTTCTCCTTTCATGTTACCAAACCCTTTTTAAAGTATAATATATTTTAATATAATATTCAATATTGCCGAGAGCATCTGAAAAGTAATGTTAATAGTTTCCCAATGTATTTTTGGTGGAATATTTTAATAGGCTATTTTTATCCAATTTTCCTTTAAGAGCTTTTTTATAAACATTAACAATTTCGCAATACTTGTCATCTCTAAATCTGGCATCTATTGCAAAATTGGAGTAGCCAATCTCTTTTAGATGGTTGATTTGGGGCAACAGTGAGATGTCTTCAAAGTTAAATAAAATCAACTCCTGTGAGGAAATGCTTTTATGAATTGGATATTTATTATTGTTTTTGTCAATCAGGTAAAATTCCGAACTGTTTTTTGCTTGTTTAAATTCCTTCCCATATAAAAGGGAATAACGTGTCTTCATAAGTTCAATAGACCCTTGAACAATCAGTTCCAATTTATTCGGATTTTTGCAATATTTTATTATGTTTTTATAATCTTTTTTGGTCAGTTCGGGGGATATTGTCAATATCCTATAATTTTCAAGGCTGTCTATTGTTTCGGTATTGGTGATGTTCATTGAATATGGCCCATAATCTCCTTTGAAGTTGTTGCTCATTATTGGGATATTGTAGTGCATTTTATTCAATATTCCTTTTACCTTATTCAATGCTTTTATTAATTTGTCATGGGTAATGTCGGGCCATTTCCAGATTAATTCGTAATCTTTTGTGTGTGAAATTTCAATAGCTTCCTTTAAAAAATTAATCATGTAATTTAAGTTATAATTTTCATCATTGTTGATGTCGGGGGTGTCAATTTCTGGAGAAATCTCCAAATACACTCTTTTAATGCCCTCAATATTTTTTAAATGGTTCAAATTGTTTGTATAAAATGAAATGCTTGAATCTGTTTTTTCGATTCTGCTTTCATTTGTTTTTAAAGTAATGTGCTTCAAATCATGTGCATATGATTTTGTCACTTCATCTTCAATATTTTTAAATAGGTCTCTTCTAAGCTCGTTGATTTTGCTTATTGGTATAAATAATGTTCCGTCATAGTTGACATTGATTTGGGTGATTTGATATGGGTAATTGTCAACCTTTGATAACTGTTTTTTAATGATATCCTGTGAAACGCTCTTTTTAAGTGGCTTTTCAAATGGGGTGTTTCCTATCACTTCACATTCTATTTCTATTTTGTTTGCAAGAGTTAATCTCCCTTTAAGTTTAGGAAATTTATTTTTGACGGAGAATGTAAGTGTCAATTTGGATTTCACATAACTGGTTCCTTTGTTTTCAATTTCATGGGCTTTTTTAATTAAATCATGTTTTTTTGTTAGAAAAACGTTTGATTCATTTAAATTGAAATTACTTTTTTTATTCTGCCATACTTTTTTAACAATCAGAACTTTATCTTTACGGGTTAAATCTTTAACTTGTTTGTTTTTTCCTTTTTTGAAATGATTCAATGTAGTTATGATGGGATTTTGTGAAATTTCAAATCCATAATCCTTGTTGTTTTTAATGAGTAATAGACCATCTCCTTTTTGAGGTATGCTTTTAATTTTATCATCAATTTTTATTGCAATCTGATTTTTGTGGGAGTCTATAACATGCCCTATTTTTAGCCCAATATGGCCTGCCCTTAAACTTCTTTTGGACTCGTTGTTGAATTGGCCTTCAATAAATCCTCTGTTGAAGACGAGGTTTATTTCTTCACTTTTGCTTTCCTTTCCGCTTCTTAGTTTATTCAGTGCTTTTCTGTAATTGCTTACTACAATAGCCAAGTATTCCTTGTTTCGCATTCTCCCTTCAATCTTGATGCAGGAGATATCTAATTCGGCAATTTCTTTTAATTTGTCAAATAAACTCAAATCGCATGGTGAGAGATAATAATCTTCTTTTTTGATGCCGGATACTTTGTATTTTTGACGGCATGGTTGGGCACATGTTCCTCTGTTGCCGCTTCGACCTCCTTTAAAGCTGCTCATAAGGCATTGGCCGGAGTAGGAATAGCATAATGCACCATGTGCAAATATTTCAAGCTCCATGTTTGTTTTAAGATTTTTTATTTCATCTTTTCTCATTTCTCTTGGAAGAACCACTCTTTTTATTCCTTTGCTTTCAAGATAATCCAATTTCAATTGATTTTCACATGTCATTTGTGTTGATGCATGAATTTTCAAATTTGGCAGGTGTTTGTTGATAAGCTCGACCAGCCCCAAATCTTGAACTAAAACAGCATCCACTCCAATTGAATACAGTCTGGCCAAATAATTAATGACGTCTTCAAGTTCGTCCTGCTTTATTAATGTATTGACAGTAACATAAACCTTGACATTGTGCATGTGTGCTGTGCTTATCGCTTCTTTTATTTCATCTAGAGTAAAGTTTTGGGCAAACTTGCGGGCTCCATAATCTTTTCCAGACAGATATACGGAACTTGCTCCGGCATTAATCGCCACTTTCAAATGTTCCATTGATCCGACGGGAGCAAGCAATTCAGGAATTCTCATGTAATCTACCTTCAATAAAATTGCCTTTGTTAATGTATGACTGTGAAAAATCCATAATCTGATATTTGTATTCGGTCAACTCATCCTGCTCTTTATCCTTAAGGCTCTGATTGTAAATTGATAAGATTTGAGTTGTGTATTTTTCATTTGAATATCTGCAGTCCAAAATTAGTGAATCAAGACCAAACTCTTTTATTTCATTCATTTCCTCGATTAAACATAGGCAATCCTTATTTATTATGTGGCTTTGGCGATTATAGTCGAAAAATATTTTATATTTGAATTTTTTTCTTTTTTTATCTTCAAGGGTAGCGTAGTCTGCATCGTTTGAAATGATAAAGTCTTTTCCATCGTTTAGATTGGTAAAGTCGTCTTTGCTTACAATGACTTCCAGGTTTCCATTAACAATCATTTCAAGATTAATATTTCTGTCATGATTTTTCAGGGATATTTCCTTAATTTCACTACCTGAAAGCTCTGAAGACAATATCAGGGATTTAAATCCTGATGCATTTAAGTTGTGAACGCAAAAACTGTTCCAAACGTTTAGGTTATGATTTCCATAGATTCTGCAGTCGAATATTTCATCCATTCCTGGGAAATCTCCCATGACTGAAATGATTATTCCCTCATTTTCAAGTTCTTTAACAATTTTATGGCATCTGATTGCATCTTCCTCGGATATGAAGGATGATAAGACCCAAACGAATTCTGTTGGGG
Organism: uncultured Methanobrevibacter sp.; assembly: GCA_900320955.1. Lineage (GTDB taxonomy): Archaea > Methanobacteriota > Methanobacteria > Methanobacteriales > Methanobacteriaceae > Methanocatella. The sequence goes on from ONUN01000006.1 coordinate 25,771, forward strand.
CAGCCATTAAGCTTCCCTTTTTCAATGTTTCTTTAATGTTTTTGAAATAGTCTTCGGGGTTGTTGTAATGGCAATTTCCATCAAAATAGATTTTTTTCAAGTCAAATCCTGATGCCGCTTTAATTTGTGCTATATCATCAATGAATATGGATAGTTTTGGTTTTTTATTTTTGATTTTTCCAGGATTGGCATCGTATTCCTCAAAGAAATTTGTCAAGTTTTTACGGACTGCCTTAACTGATTTTTTAGTTGGTGTATAATGTTTCAACAGCAAATCAGTTGCGGTGTCCAGGATTTCACGCCTAATCTGGTTAATTTCACGAATTGGTATGAAAATGTCTTTCGGCATGTTGTTGAATCTAATATTTTCAAAATAGAATGGTGTTCCACCAGTTTTTTTAAGTTGCTTTTCAAGTGTTTCTTCACTCAGAGGTTTATTTTTAGCCTTTTCGAATTTATCCAAGGTCTTATGCCTAAAGTTAATCAGTTCATCGTCAATGTAAAATTCTACTTTGGTAAATAAATTCAAGTTTTCATCCCAGGTTAGAGACAAGTCAATTCCCACATTATTTTTTATGCTTTCTTTTTCAAACTGTTTCAGGTATTCATGGGTTGATTTGGAATAGCTTATGAACACTTCTGTTCCAACTTTAACAAGCCTTGTTGTGTCTATGATAATCTCATTTTCGTCTTGCTTTATGATGTTTTCCAAATAGATTCCCTTAATTTTACCGTTGTATTTGAAAGCTATTCCATCTCCGGGTTCTAAAATAACTGGAATCTCTTTGTTTTTGATTTTAATTGTAACTTTTGTATCTTCGATGTTTGTGATGTCTCCAATGTATAGTCCCTCATGGCCTGAGTGGCTTCTTCCCATCACTTCTCCTGGATTGTCTCCAAGCATATATCCATTGGTAAAATGTCTGTTAAAAACAAGGTGTAAATCTTTTTTGTAATCTCCGGGGTTTCCATCTATCAGGTTCCTGTAACTGTTTACTATGGTTCCGATATAATCTCCTGATTTCATTCTTCCTTCTAATTTAAGGGATTTGACTCCTGCATTGGAAATGGCTTCTAAATTATTGTAGGTCGCAAGGTCATGTGTTGATAGGAGGTATCCGTTTCCGATATTGTATCCTCTGTATTTCAAACGATATTCTCGTCTGCATGGCTGTGCACAGGCTCCTCTGTTTCCGCTTCTTCCACTATTGTATGATGACATGTAACATTTTCCACTAACGCAGTAACAGAGTGCTCCGTGGCCAAATACCTCAATGTCCATGTCAATGCCATCTTTTTCAAGCTGTTCGTTTATTTGCCTGATTTGGCTTAGTGTCACTTCTCTTGGGAGTACGACTCTTTTTATATTGTTTTTTGCCGCCCATTTGATTGTGGAATAATTGTTTAAACCCATTTGTGTTGATGCATGAACTTCCAAATCAGGAATAAATGTCTTTAAAAGCCAAATTAATCCAAAGTCTTGTACAATTACAGCGTCAACTCCAATTTTATATAATTTAAATAAGTATTGCAATACGTCTACAATTTCAAAATTGTTAACTAATGTGTTGACGGTAACATGTATTTTGCTGCCGTTTAAGTGAGCATATTCAACTGCCTTTTCAATTTCTTCCATTGTA
>ONUN01000186.1 GCA_900320955.1 uncultured Methanobrevibacter sp.
TTTCATTATAACAAACCCATTAAAGATTTATACAATATAATATATATTAAAAAATGATATAAAAAGATTAAGGTTTTTTAAATGAGGGAAATTGAATTTAATTTAGATGAAAATCCTTTTATTAATTTTCAATCAGCCAGATATTCAATGTCTGCAAGAGTTAATGTTGAAAAACTGTGGAACTGGTGTCATGAAAACGATAAATCATTTTTCATAATGAGCCTTGGCTGTCTAATGAATGCTGTGAATTCCGTTGATGAACTAAAAAGAAGAATAATTGATAATAAAGCAGTTGAATTTGATTATTTGGATGGTGTAACTCCAATAATGAATGAAAAAGAAGGAATTTACTGTGAGATGAGAGTTAAAACTCCTCAGGAATTTGACAGCATTATCGATTGGCATGATTATGTAAAAGACCTATCAGCCGATATTCTAAGTGGCAAAAGTGAAAGCTTTTTCATTGAAATGGAAAAAAGGGATTTGGAAAATATAGCAAATTTTTCATGCATCCCCTGGGTTGATTTTGACATGTTAACCAATTGCACTGTTTATGGAAAAGCAATCCAGCCGTTAGTCACATGGGGAAAAGTAAACGAAAACTTTGAAATGAGCATTTCAATTACAGTAAGCCACATATTCGTCAATGGTCGAGAGCTTGGATACTTCTATGAGAATGCACAACGGGAATTTAACAATATTGAATAGTTAATCACATTTAAATCTTGGTAAAAATAGTATAAAAATCGAAATTAGGATTAAAAATAGAGGGTTTCCTGTAGCATATATTTTGGCTGAAACAATTTCAACATCCTTAGAAACCTTATTTTCAACTTCAAATACATCAATTTCCTCTTCCTCATAACTTTCATTGATATTGGAATTTTCACTGTCAGTGACAATATATGCCTTATTAATCATTTTACCATTTGTTAATGCCAATGTAGTAATCCATAATTCTACAATCCCCTCATCAGTACTCAAATTGCCTATGTTCCAGATTCCGGTTTTTGGATTGAATGTTCCTTTGGTTGTTGAATGCTTAATGTATTTAAGACCTTGAGGTAATTTATTGTATATTTTTGTGTTTTTTGCAGTATCCGGACCTAAATTTGAAGCGGTTATAATCCAAGTCACTTCTTCTCCTACAAATATATCCTCGTTATCGGCATCATTATCCAACACCAAATAAGAGCTTGACAAATTTTCAGAGGAATTTGTGCTTGAAATTACCTCATCGGATTGTGGAACCTCCAATATATCAGTATCAGCAGTTTCATCAACTGTTTGATTTGAAACTTGTGCTGCAGATACTGCAGTAAATGATGAGATTATTGTAATTGTCATTAATAATAACAATATAATCGCCATCTTTTTTTTAAAATCACCCATAATATACAATATATACTTTTTAACTAATAAATTATTCTTCTATTTTGGATTCAATGTCCGTTTTTTCAAGTTTCATAATAACTGGCCTAAGCCCATCATTGCAAGAAACAATAGCAACACCCGGTGTTTTAATCCAGTCATTATAATACCAAATATCATTAACTCCATGAGCTAGGGCAAAAACATACTGGTATATAGCTTTCCATGCTTCATCACAGAAATTTTCAGGTTTGGCGTAATCAGCATAGTAAACTTCTCCTTCATTCATCATAGGACATGTTGTCAGGCCGTCAACACCATATTCACGAGCAAGGTCTTCTTGAAGTGTTGTTTTAAGTATAGTAATTTTGACTTTCTTCATGAATTAATATTTGTTATAACCAATTAAATAAGTTAGCTTCCAATTAGAATCAGAAACTGTCAAGAATACAAAAAAATCAGAACACAAAAATCAAAGACCAATTGATTAGATTGACTACATGCATTTAAAGCCCAATTCATTAAGTATTTTCTGCAAATACTTTTTCTTTAAAACAAGTTCACGCCTATTTGCTAATTTATCACTGTTGGGTTGAATAACTTTTTCATCCAATCTTGATGCTCCCAAATATTTGGTATCGCCTTCACGTAACTTATGGGCTTCGCCATTATCAATTGTCTTTTTAATATAGTAATAATCCTTAAACAAAATGTCAAAATCATTGCTTAAATAATAAAGCTCCAAATCAGTGATTACATCTTCAAAATACCAGATTATCAAAATGGATTCAAACTTAAAAAGCTCAGTAAAGTCAATTATGTCAAAATAATCCAAATCTGCAAGCTTAAGCTTTGAAGCGGGATATCTCTTGCCGCAATTCTTATAAAAATACTCCAAAGGAGCAACAAAAAAAGTATCTGATTCATTCAAGACTACATCATTAATGTTTTTTCCAATCAAAGTCTCAAATGAATCCATTTAAATCTATTCCTTATCTAATGCAGGAATTCCTGTAATTCTTAAACCACCGTAGTGGGATTTGTATTTGATGTTTAATCCAATCAATAATGGAGTAATTTTTTCAATAATACGTGCTTTTTCTAGAATTCCGCAGTCAATTGTTTTGATTCCAGGAATCTTGTCAATGATTTCAGCAGCTGTTGCTTTTGCTTCAGCATCATCACCTGCAATAAGACAGTCACAGTCGATATCTTCAGGAATGTTTGACAAATGAGAATTTGAAATGTTACAGAATGCACAGATGACTTTTGCACCTGTTCCTTCAAGAATTGAAGCAGTTCTTTCAGCAGCTGATCCTTCCATAAGGTCAATG
>ONUN01000022.1 GCA_900320955.1 uncultured Methanobrevibacter sp.
AACTAATGCAGATGAAAGTATTTGACTTGAATCATATGATTTTCCAGTAATTGAACTTGAAATTTGATTTACTTGATCTGCAGTAATAATTTTTGAACCTACATTATTCAAATTCAAATTGGATTGGCTTTTAAAAAAGCTGTCAACAACAGATTTATAATTTGAATTTGCATAAGTTGTCTCACCATAAGTTATTACAACATTAGAATCAGATGAAAATCCAGCTGGAATTAACATACCGATTACAATTAAAGCTAAAATAGCAATAGTAATTTTACGCATAATTTTTCACCTCACTTAAATTCCTATTTTAGATTATTCGAAGTAGTATTTAAATGTTTCATTTTTTTAAAAATATTTTAAAAAATTTTAGATATAAAAAAATATGTAAAAAATAAACAATGATATAAAAATATATTCTAAAAATTGTTCAATTGTATTATGAAAAAAGATTTCAATTCTGCAAACTTTTAATCTGATTATTTTGTTCCAAGCAGAGGGTCCGGTTGATTATTATAGCCAATTGTTTGACCGGTTTTTTTAGCAGCAATTTTGGCTTTGACAGCCAGTTCATCCGCTTCATTATTCAAAACATTGTTTGAATGACCTTTAACTTTAACAAACAAAATTTCACAGTTTAAACTTTCAATATCACCAATCAACTTCCAAATTGCTTTGATTAATTTAAGATTTTCAATCGGTTTATTGTCAGATTTCTTCCATCCTCTTTTTTCCCAATTTTTAGCCCATTGAGTAAATATTCCAATGCAATAACCACTGTCAGTACATATTTCCATCTTATCTCCATTTACACAACATTGAAGAAATTCCATCATAGCAGCATATATTGCATACAACTCCATTTCATTATTAGTCGTGAGCTTACATCCACCACTTTGATTTGATGATCTTTGACCATTTTTGAAACTGATAAATGCCCAACCACCTTCTTTACGCAAATATTTACCATTTTCATTAACCATTGTGGCTGCGCCATCTGTAAAATAAGAATACGTGTCCATTTTAAGCTTCTCCTACATTTCATAATATATAATGCATGATATATTAAACTTTTCCAGATTTAAAGAAGGAATTACTGTGCAATATTGCTAATTTTTTTAGTCATTTAAAAGATTTATTAAATCTAAAAACCATAATATATTAATGAAACAATTAATCACACCAATGAAAAACAAGATTGGACAAATCATTGCAATATTTGCATTTCTACTTATACAGGTCTATTGTGATTTGACTTTGCCCCAATACACTGCAGACATTGTTAACATTGGTATCCAAAACGCAAATTTTCAGTACATAATAGATAATGGAGTGGTAATGCTCAGGATGGTTGCAGTTTCTGCTTTTGCAACCGTGGGAGTGTCCTATTTTTCAAGTAGAGTCTCTTCAAGTTATGCTAAGGATTTAAGAAAGATAATTTATAAAAAAGTTTTAAGATTCTCCAACCATGAGTTAAATAACATTTCACGTTCTTCTTTGATTACCAGAACAACAAATGACGTGAATCAGATTCAGGGTGTTTTGGGATTTATTTTTACAACATTAATATTTGCTCCCTTTTTAGGAATCGGAAGCATCATAAAAGTATTTGAACTTCAAACAAATTTATCATGGATTATTATTGTTAATTTCATTGCAATCATCATACTTTTAGCAATTGTTATTGTTAAAGTGCTTCCCTATTTTAAGATAACACAGGAAATAATTGACAGAATAAACAAAACCGCTAGAGAAATCCTGATTGGAATACCTGTTATCAAAGCTTTTGTAAGGCAAGACTTTGAAGAAAACAAATTTAGAAAAGTCAATAAGGAATTTTATGATGTGAATATCCATGTATTTAAAACAATCCTACTTATGCTTCCATTAATGACATTGATAATGAATTTGATGGTTGTTCTGATTCTCTATTTCGGAGCATATGATGCCATAAATAGCGGAATTTTAACCGGAGACATAATCGCTTTTATCCAATATGCCACAATGATTGTTACCTCATTTTTAATGATAGGTGGCTTTTTCATCATGCTTCCAAGGATTCTTGTTTCTGGAAGACGTATAAATGAGGTCTTGACCACAGAAATTACTATAAAAGACGGAGAACTTACAGAAATATCCAAAAATCCAACAATAGAATTCAAAAACGTTTCATACAAATATCCCGGAAGTGAAAAAGAAACTCTTAAAAACATTAACTTCAGTTTAAAACCTGGCAGAACCACTGCAATCATTGGTGGAACCGGCAGCGGCAAATCCACAATTCTAAATTTGATTCCCCGTCTTCAAGATCCAAGCTCTGGTGAAATTCTAATTGACGGCAAAAATATCAAAAATTTTAAATTAAAAAGCTTAAGAGACAAAATCAGCTTTACTCCACAAAAGGCAATTTTATTCCAGGGCGATGTGAAATCAAACATGAAAATTGGTAAAAGCAATGCAAGCGATGAGGAAATCAATAATGCTTTAAATCTTGCGCAGGTTGATTTTGTTGAAAATTTATCTGAAGAAATTGCTCAAGGAGGGTCTAATTTTTCAGGAGGTCAAAAACAACGTTTATCGATAGCTAGAGCAATTATTGACCACCATGAATTTTACCTATTTGACGATTGCTTTTCAGCACTTGACATGAATACAGAGCGAAAGATAAAGAACAATTTAAAAGATTTGAAGGATTCATCAGTTTTAATTGTTTCCCAAAGAATTTCAACGATTATGGATGCTGACGAAATACTTGTAATTGACAATGGAGAAATCGTTGACAGAGGAACACATGAAAAATAGTTAAAAATTGTGAAATCTACAAGGAAATCGTTAATATTCAAATAAATAACATGGAGGTAATGTCATGAGCCCAAGACCATTGAAAAGACGACCTCCACAAAAACCAGTCAACAATAAACGAGCCATAAAAAATATTTTATCATTATTAAAAAATCACAGATTCAAATTAATATTGGTGATAGTCAGTACAATAATCTCCACGGCATTTACCATTATCGCACCGTTGCTTATTGGTCAGGCAACGACCATAATATTTTATGGAATCAACAATATCATGAACAATACAGGTTCCCTTGATTTTGACACATTAATCCATCTTTTAACCATAGTTACACTTTTATACATTATCAGTTCAGTCTTTTCATATGTGCAAAGCTTCCTTTTAGTTGAAATAACAACAAAAATCAGCTATGACTTAAGGGAAAAACTAATTGATAAAATCCTACATTTGCCAATGGATAAAGTTGAAGAAAACAAGAGAGGAGATATTCTGTCAAGAGTCACCAATGATGTTGATTCCCTGCAAAACGGCATTACACAATCATTTATCCAATTATCAACAGCAATAATTACCCTTATTGGAGTATTTATAATGATGCTGTCGATTAACATTTGGATGACATTAGCTACAGTAATTCTCATCCCAATTGCATTTGTCTTAATTCGATTCATGACCCAATACTCCCAAAAATATTTTTTAAAACAATTACAATTCAAAGGATCCCTGAACGGTCAGATTGAAGAAACATTCACCGGCCATGATATCATCCGAGCATTCAATCAAGAAGAGATATCCATGGAAAAATTTGAAAATGACAATGAAAACTGGTTTACACACGAATGGAAATCCCAGTTTTACTCAAGCTTGAATGGTCCGCTGATGAACTTTATTTCAAACTTCACCTATGTCGTGGTGGCTGTTTTAGGAGCCATATTCGTTTTGCAAAAAGCAATAGCTGTTGGAGATATTTTAGCATTTTTCCAATACACACAAAGTTTTACAAGACCCATTCAACAAATTACAAGAGTCATGAATCAGATTCAAACTGCAATGGCTGCAAGTGAGCGTATCTTTGAATTTTTAGAATTTGAAGATGAAGAAAATCCATCCAATAAGCAAATCCATGAAATCAAAAATGAAATAAGCTTTGAAAACGTTAGTTTCGGATACAGACCAAATGAGAAAATAATTAAGAATCTATCATTTACCGTGAAAAAAGGTAAAAAAATAGCTATTGTGGGAGAAACAGGAGCTGGAAAAACCACAATAGTCAAATTACTCATGAGATTTTACGACATCAATTCAGGGTCTATAAAGATTGACGGTGTAGACATCGATGAATATGATAAGAATAGCCTAAGATCACATATAGGAATGGTGCTGCAGGATTCCTGGCTGTTTTCAGATACTATAACAAACAATATTCGCTATGGTGATTTAGATGCCAACAATGATGAAGTGGTTGATGCTGCAAGCCAAGTTTATGCGGACAATTTTATAAGACAGTTATCTGAAGGGTACGAAAGTAGATTAAACGAAGATACAGACAACATTTCCCATGGTCAAAAACAGTTATTGACAATAGCCAGAACAATTTTGTCTAAAAAAGAGGTATTAATCTTGGATGAAGCAACATCAAGCGTGGATACAAGAACTGAAAAGCTGATTCAAAAAGCTATGGACAATTTAATGGAAGGAAAAACCAGTTTCATTATAGCTCATAGATTGTCAACCATTAGAAATGCTGACAATATTATCGTAATTGAAAATGGTGAAATTATTGAACATGGAAGCCATGAAGAACTTTTAAAGCTTAAAGGATATTACTACAATACCTTAAACGCCCAATTAAAGGAAAATATTGTGTGAAAAAAAAAGAAAAAATAAGGTTAAAAAACCTTATTGTAATACAAATCCGCCGTTAGGAGAAATTACTTGACCGGTCAGGTAACCTGCACCCAAAATGTATTCCAATGCTCCTGCAATTTCTTCTACTTCACCAATATGTCCGAGAGGAATTGTTGCAGCAAGTGCATTTAATTCATCCTGGTTTACTCCGCGTAGCATATCAGTCATAATCATACCCGGAGCAATAGCATTTACCCTTACTTTTCTTGGAGCAAATTCTAAAGCAAGTGCTCGGCACAAACCAATTACACCTGTTTTTGCAGCACAGTAATCAGCCTGGTTGATTACACCAGTCAACCCGCCGACAGATGCGGTACATACAATTGCAGTTTCACGGTCAACCATATAAGGCAAGCATAAGTGACACATGTGCATCATACTTACCAGGTTTGTGTTAATTACCCTTTCATAATCTTCAGGCTGCAAGTCAATGAAGTTGGAATTGTTTGTAATACCTGCATTGTTTACTAAAGCATCGATTTCTTCACCAAATGCATCTACAGTTGCTTTTACTAATTTTTCACAGTCTTCAAATTTACTTACATCAGCCTGCACTGCAATGGCATCTACACCATATTCAGATTTGATTTCTTCAATTAAATCTTCAGTTAACTGTTTGGATGAATCACTTCTGTAGTTAATAGCTACATTGTATCCAAGTTCGCCTAATTTCAAAGCCATTGCCTTACCTATTCCTCTAGATCCACCAGTAATTATTGCATTTTTTGCCATTTTTTCACCTACATTTTTTTGTAATATTATTTATATAAACAAACATTTTTAAATTTTATGAATATTATTCAAAATTTACATTTCACTAAAAAAATTAATAAATAATATTCAGTAATGATTTAAATATAATTCAACAATATCCAAAATAAGAAAAAATAGCTTAGTATATTAAACAAAAAGAGCGTCTATAAGAAAAATTTCCTTATAGACTAAAAAAATAGGTTTAATTATTTTTCTTAATTCCATCCCATATTTCTTTGGATTCATTATCTAAAGGGCTGATGGAATTTGCTTTCTTGAAAAATTTATCTGCATTTTGATAATCTTCAAGTCCGACATAACACAATGCTTTTCCTTTAAATACCTCAAATGAATCTCCATCACGTTTTAAAATAGAATCATAAACATCTATGGATTCATCAAATTGTTTGTTTAATTTATAAGACTCCGCAACATCAAACCATGCATCCAGATTTTCTTCATTTAATGCAAGAGATTTGATTAATTCATCAGTTGCATCATTATATTGCTCCAAATTCATTAATGCCTGTGCCTTTACATAATAAGCTTCCCAATTATTAAAATTAACCTCAATAGCCTTATCACAAAGTTCAATAACCCTTACGTTGGTATTTAACTCATTTGTTAATTTACCAGAATACAACAGATATAATTTTCTTTTAGCTTTTCTGACATAAACCACATCACGATTTAATGCCCTTTTTGCATCCAAAGAAGATTCTTTTACGAAATCAGGAAGATCATCAGAATCAATGATTTCAGACCTAACCTGATTAAGTCCATCTTTGATTTCTGAAATTTGGTCCCTTGCCTCTTCGCCAAATTCCTCCAAATCCACTTCATCAATTTTCTGTTTAATTTCAGTTGAATCCAATTCTTTTAAGATTTCGCGTGACTCATCTCTTAAAAAATCAACACCATCAGAAATTGATTGAATCAAAGGAGATTCGAAGCGAATTTTATCAGCACTTCTTCTATTAACCTTAATGTCATCCCATTTGTCAGATTGCTTTTTCATAATAACACCTAATTAATTATAAGACATTCATATTATTTATATTGAAAAGATAGATTTACCAAGAACCATGAATTCATGAAAATTAACTGAAGCATATTGTTTAATTTTAAATCAACATACTATCAAATTTTTTTTCAAAACGATAATTACTCTAAAAATTAATAAAGTTTATATCTAAAAAAGTTATAATAACGTTAAAGGTGAATAAAAATGAAAATAGCTATTAGATATTACACTAAAACTGGAAATACAAAAAAACTAGCTGAAGCAATTGGAAGTGCAATTAACGTTGAAGCAAAAACTATCGACGAACCTTTAACAGAAGATGTTGACATATTATTTTTAGGAAGTGCAGTTTATGCCGCCGGAATTGACAAAAAAGTAAAAGATTTCATCGAAAGCATTAATGTGAATGTTGGCGAAGTTGTTAACTTCTCATCAGCGGCTTTAATTGAGTCAACATACAAGCAAGTAAAAAAACAAGTTGAAGCAAAAGGATTAAAAATGAGTGAAAACGAGTTTCACTGTAGAGGAGCATTTAAATTTGTTCACAGAGGACATCCCGACAAAACTGATTTAAAGAATGCTCAAGAATTTGCAAAAAAAGTAATAAGTTAATTTACTTATTCTTTTTAACTAATTTTTCCAACCTATCAAATTCCTTATCAACGTGCTTCATCACAATGGCAACCGTCAATGTGGCAGTACCTACACCAGATAAGAAAAATCCGCTCCAAACTAAAAACAATGAATTAATTTTTCCCCATCCTGAAGCACCTAAAATTGAATAACCATTACTGGTAAATGCATTTGAAACCATGACAAGTGAATTTAACGGAGAAACTTGTTCAACAACCATGGTAATGATGAAACTGATAAAAATTATTGAATACAACAATATTATTGTAATTCCTAAACTGTTGGTTTCAGTAAATTCTATAAATTTCTGATAATACATTTTAACGAAGTACAAATAAAGCGGAGCATGTATAAAATCCACCAAATTAACATAAGTCATGCCAAAAATCAAAAAGTTTATAGAACCGAAAGGAACTAATGAAAATAACATTAACTTATGTTTTAAAGAATCGGGCTTGATTTTGGTTACTAAAAAGCATGAAAGTATAATATCTATATATGCAATGTTAACTGTTTCAGGACCCCATGAAAACAGAATATACAACATGGTAACAGTGAAAATCAGTATCATTGACAAGTAATAAATTTGTCTTAATGAAGGTATTTCTTCTTCAGGGAAATATTCACGAATATTGAATACTGCTGAATTTTTTAGATACTCATTATGCATCAGATAGTTTACTACAAATTTTCCAACACGGAATATAATCGTGAAAAGAATGACTGCCAATACAACCTGGGCCAAAGTAAATAATAAATATAATTCAAATTCTTCCATTAATCTTCACCCCTATCTTCAATGACCTTTTCTAATTTCCTAATTCTTGCATTGAAATGTCTTAACAGAATAGCTGCAGTCAAAGTAGCAGTACCGGCACCTGAAATTATATAACCTCCCCAAACCAGGAAAATACTATTGATCTTACCCGGAATGGATGAACCTAACACTGCATAACCATTACTGGTAAATGCATTTGAAACCATGACAAGTGAATCTAAAGGATTTTTATTTTCAACAACCTGAGTTACTAAAAAACTAATGAAAATTATAGAAAATAACAAAAGTATAGTAATACCCAAACTATTAGAACGGGTATACTCAATGAACTTATCGTAAGCCAATTTAATCAGATAAACTAAAGCTGGAATGTGAATTAAATCTAACCAACCTATAAGTGTACTGCCGAAAAGCACATAAGAGAGTGAACCATAAGGAACAATCAATAACCACAAAATCTTATTTTTAAATAAAGATTCATCTAATAGCATTACTGCGACTAATGAAATGAATATGTCGAAAATTGCAAGATAAAATACATCACTTTCCGAAAATGTTAAAGAATAAAAGATTGTGATAAGAAAACAGGACATTAAAACAAGATAAAAAACCTGTCTTAAGGTGTGTACTTCATCTTCAGGTAAAAATTCCGTAGGATTTAAATATCTATTGGAACTGTTTTTCATTTTCTTGAACAGGAACTTTGCAATTAAAGTTAAAACAAGAAAAATGACAATTTCAATAATCAGCTCAAAAATTGTTAGACCATAAATATCCACTTAAATTCACCTATTATAATTTATATTTTTACTCATTATTAACCATTATTATTAATAAAAACTAACAGTTATTTAAAAATTTGTAAAAATGCTAAAAAAATTTATATAATGAGATTATAAACATTATAAAATAAGTTATTTTTATTTAAAAAGATAGATAAATTCCTATTGAGTGAATTAATATAATTAAACTAATTTCATAGGATTATTTTTTTAATTTTTCAAGACGCATATTGTCAAATTTATTATTAAATTTAATAATCTGCGATATATTCTCTATTATAATAGTATGTGATGCATAATCATGATTGGCATCAACAAGTACCTCTTCAAGTACTGTCACCATGTTTGAGTCTTTAAGAATTTCAATAGCTTCATCAAACTTGTCTTCATATAATGCTAATCTGAATGCCTTTTTAATAGTGTTATTATAAATAAAAGTCTCCTTGTCATACTGGAAATTTTCATCCAAATATATTTCGATAGCATTTAAAAGTTCGTTAGCATCCAAATATCTGTCCTGATGATTGACAGCCAAACATTTCATCACAATATCATCCAAATCAGAAGAAACCTTATCATTATATCTGCTTGGCAGAATCAATGTGTTTATCCATGGTTTTCCTTCAATAATCTCAACTAACGTATACTTATCGACATCATAAGGAAAATGATTGGTCAGTAAAATATAAAAGATTACACCTAATGCATAGATATCCGTTGAAGGATAAATTTCATTTTTAAAACATTCCTGTGCCATGAATTGCCTTGTACCTGCAATAACTGAACCATAAGGAGTGGAAGAAGTTTCTCTTGAAAATCCAAAGTCAGATAACTTTATTACAATACGTTCCTGAGAATTGAAACTTAACAAAATGTTACTGGGCTTAATATCACCATGCACAACAGGAGGATTAGATAAGTGCAGATATGACAAGCCAAATGATATCTGCTGTACTAAAAACAAAGCCCATGATATTGGAATCAGAATATTAGAATTAATAAAAGAAAGCATATATTTCTTTAAATCTCCACCGGGAACATATTCCATAATAAAATAAACTAAATCAGTGAAGTCATTTCCTCTAGACCCCTGAATAATTCCTGCATCGTAAATATCAATGATATTCTCATGTTTTAATTGACAGGCCATCCTGGCCCCATACAATATTAAATTTAAATCTGAACTAAGCACTAAAGGCTTTTTAATTATTTTAATGACTTGCAAATCATTTAAAAAAACATGCTTTATAAGATATATGTCTGAAAAAGAGCTAGATCCTAAGAATTTTTCAACTTTATACTTTCCCTGAAAAAAATCATCAATAATCTCTTTCACATCAGCAAATTTCATGAAAACCACTAAAACGAATTAAATATTAAAATGAACAGTAGAAAATAATTCCTCCCCTACCATTAGATAACTTGAGAAATGAATTGTTTTTTAATGGGGTTTTAACACCCGGAAGAACCAAACTATCCCCAACATATGTTCCATTAGAACTGCACTCATCCAACATATACCATTCCCCATCTTCATAAAACACTTTTAAATGAGGCTTTGAAATACCTGAAACTGTAACATAACTATTATCTAAAATAACCTTACGTGAAGTAATATGACTTAAATCAGTTTCTCCTTTTCTTCCAATGAATGCGCATTCATTTTTGCTAATCTTGAATGTTTTTCCTTTATCTTTACCATTGAATACTGTTAAAGTACAACATTTGCGATTATTGAATCTCTTATTGATATCATATAAATCAAAAAATGCAAGGAGCTCATCGGCAAAAAAGTTTATTTCTAAAAAAATATCCTCAAAAGCGTCTTCTTTTAAAACATAAGCTTTAACATTACGTTTTCCCACCTTATTTGGAATTTCCTTTTTAACAAACACTTCATCCAAAATCCCTGCTTCAACAAGAATTTTTAGATGCTGACCCAACATTTGAGGAGTAATGTTAATATTAAAACCAGTCAATAAAAGATTTATTTCACGTGAATATAATGGTGTTTTAGATTTAGATGAATTAACCTTTTGATAATCTCTTAAAATCTTTAAAATTGAAAATCTAACTTGATTATTTATTGCAGCTAATTTAGAGGACAGTATTTTACAGTCATTATCATTTAAAATCTCAGTTTGGAATTTCTGATTTACATTGGCCATATTTTTTAGCTCCACAAAACATTTAACATATTAAATCATGAAAATTAATAAAGTAAAAAAAACTTGTGAATGTCTCATTTTTCTCCAAATAACTATTTAAATGATAAAAATTCGCTTTCAAAAGTTGTTACATGTCAAAAAAGATTATAAAAATACTAAACACTTTAAACATGAGATAATATTACTTTATATACATATTTGTTTATAAATTTTAATATATAAGTCATATAAAGCAACTACTTTAATCTAATGTAAAAAAAAAAAAAATAAACAAATCCGTCTGAAAAAATAAACATTAATAATGAGATTAAAAAAATTAATCAAAAAAATCATGTTAAAGAATACTTTTAAAAAGAGTTAAATGAAAAATCATGAAATTAAAATTTATAGGATTAGACTGGTTAAATAACAAAATTTAATATATAACTCTTAAAAAGCATTCAGAAATGTAAACATAATTCTACAATCAAACAATAGAAAAATATCTTACATTAAAAGTTCTATTGAAGAAAATTATATAAATCATATAAAGGGATTCCTTTATATGAAAAAAGAAGTTAAATCTTATCTAAAGCCTGGTCAACATCAGCTAAAATATCCTCAATATCCTCAATACCAACAGAAAATCGGATTAAGTCAGGAGTAACACCAGTGGATAATTGCTGTTCTTCAGATAATTGTGAATGTGTAGTTGATGCAGGATGGGTTACTAATGATTTAGCATCTCCAATATTTGCTAAAAATGAAATTAATTCCACGTTTTCTATAAATTTTAAAGCCCCATCATATCCTGCTTTAAGACCAAATGAAACTATTCCACCATAACCCTTTTCAGCATATTTTTTAGCCACTTCATGATTTGGAGAGGATTCTAAACCGGAATAAGTTACCCAAGCAACTTTAGGGTGTGCTTCCAAGTGACGAGCAACGGCCATTGCATTTGAAGCATGCCTTTCAATTCTAAGTCCCAATGTTTCAAGTCCTTGCAACAATAAAAATGATCCAAATGGAGACGGAACTGCACCAGTGTCTCTTCCAACAACTGCCCTAATTCTTGTTGTAAATGCAGAACCTTTAAAAGTTTCACCGAAAATTAATCCGTTATAGGTTGCATCTGGTTCGGAAAGTGTTGGGAATTTCCCGTTCATCCAATCAAAATCACCTTTTTCAATGACTATTCCTCCAAGAGTAGTACCGTGTCCGCCAATGTATTTTGTTGCGGAAGATGCAATGATATCTGCTCCATGGTCAAATGGTCTTACAGAGCCAATACCAACAGTATTATCAGCTATTAATGGAATATCATGAGAATGTGCAATTTCAGCCAGCTTATCAAAGTCAGGTATATCCAATTTAGGATTTCCAATTGATTCCACATAAATAGCTTTGGTCTTATCGTTGATTGCAGCTTCAAAATCAGCAGGTGATTGTGAATCCACAAATGTTACACTGCGGCCCAATTCCTCAAGAGTATTCTCAAATAATTCGTATGTGCCACCGTATAAGTTGTCTGCAGATACGATATTATCTCCAACAGCAGTCAAGTTAATGATTGCATAAAAAATCGCAGACATTCCTGAAGCTGTTGCATAAGCTGCGGTTCCTCCCTCTATTGCAGCCATTCTTTTTTCAAATGCCTCAGTTGTAGGATTTGTAAGCCTTGTATAAATGTTTCCTCCTTCTGTAAGTGCAAACCTATTTGCAGCTTGCTCAGGAGAGTCAAATACATAAGAAGTAGTCTGATAAATCGGTGTTACTCTAGAGCCGGTTTCGTCAACTTCTTCCTGGCCTGCATGTACACCAATTGTTGATATGTTTTTTTTGTTTTTTATTTCATACGCCATTTTATCACTAGTTAATTAATATGTTTTAAAATCCAAATAAGTCTTGTGCATCAAGCATTACATCCACAATATGAACATTAAAAGGACATCTAGGTTCACAATCTCCACAGGCAATACAATCTGTTGCATTATATTTTAGGTTATTGTAATGTTCACGTATGCTTGCTGGCACTTCATCCTGATTTTTTGCCAGGTCAAATAACTTGTTTACCATTGCAATATCAATTTCAGATGCACATGGTGCACAATGCCCACAGTAAGTGCATTGCCCTTCAAATGAATGTTTTGGAGCATTCTTTAATATTTCAGCATATTCTTTTTCAGATTCTGTTGCATCACAATATTTTAAAGATTCTTCAAGTTCATCAACTGTTTTTACACCAACAAAAATACTTGAAACACCCTTTTGCTCCAGACAATAGTGGATGCATTGAACTGGTGTTAATGCCACTCCAAAAGGAGATGTTTCGCTATCAAGCAAATTACCTCCAGCAAATCCTTTCATTACTGTTAATGCAGTCCCATTATTTGCACAGGTTTCATAGATTTCAGCTCTTTGAGGATTTAAACCAAACATCTGAGTATCATATGCATCATCTTTCCGGTATTCTTCGATATCTTCCATTGAACCGAACATGTCATATGCAGGATTGATTGAAAACATCAGCAATTCAATTTCTGGATTTTGAGCTGCCAGCAAACCAATATCAGGATTATGAGTGCTTAAACCAATATGTTCAATTGTTCCATCATCTTTTAGTTTACGAACATATTCCATGAATGGGCCGTTCATTATTTCATTATAGTCGTCTAATTGGTCAACATAATGAATCATACCGAAATCAAGAGTGTCAATCTGGAATCGTTCCATAAAATCTTCAAATGCAGGAATAACCTTATCCATTTCACGAGTCCTGACATATTGATTATTTTGCCATGTTGATCCGATATGCCCCTGTATAACCCAATTTTCACGATTGCCTTTAATCGCCTTGCCCAAATGTGAACGCACATCCAGTTCACTCATCCAGCAATCGACAAAGTTAATCCCGTTAGCTTCACAAGCTTTAATTAACTCTTCAGTATCTTCGTAAGGTCTTTCAACTAAAAATTCAGCACCAAAAGCAATTTCTGATACTTTAATACCAGTATCACCCAAATCACGATATTTCATAATACTATCTCCACTAGTTAATATTATGAATTTAAAAATTAAAAAAGGTAATGGAAATATTACAGTTAATATTTAAAGTAATTAATTCATAATAAGATATGATGTATGAAAAAGAATTCCTTTTAAATGAGATTAATAAAATTAGAGATGAAATTGGCCATGATAAAGTCAATATTTACATTGAAAAAATTTATTTTAATGAAAATACCAATGAATTATGGATTATAACTGAAGACAGATCAGACAAGTCAGCCATCATTGGAAAGGGAGGATGGGTTGTCGGCAAACTCAGGGAAAAGTTAGGTCTCGAAAGCATACATGTTGAATCCTATGGCGATTTTTTAAACAAGGAATATAAATTAAAGTTATCTAAAAAAACTGTTAATAACTTAGATTTGGATTTGGTTGGTCTTGAAAACCTGGAAAAAGCCATAGAAAATAAACTTGAAAACATTTATAGCTTTAATTTTGACACTTATTTTAATGAAAATCAATTTGAGGAATCGGAAAATGTTGAAGCTGTTGTAGCGTTATCCGGTGGTGTTGACAGCAGTTTTTCATTGATATTGGCTAAAAAATTAGGATTTAATCCTATAGCAATAACTGTTGATCCAGGAACAATAATACTTCCAAAACAATTTAAAAACAACATCAAACTTTTAACAGAATCATTAAACATCCGACATGAGTATATCCCTGCGGACTATTCACAAGTCATCAAGGAATCATTTACAGGAAAGCTTCACCCTTGCGGAAGATGTTCCAAAAATACTGGAGAGATAGCCAAAAAATATGCAAAAGATAACAAAATTCCAATAATTATCTTTGGTGATATGCTTGCAACTGGTAGTCAATGCATAAATTTACAAGAAGATTCATTATATCGCTTGAACCTACCGGCAAGTTTAAGTGTTGGCAAACAAGAGATAAAATCCTTAATCAAAAACTATAAAAATTTTCAATACAAAGAATACTTAGAGAAACACGTTCAGGAGCTCTTGAACCTGGTGAAGCCCTTGAATTAATATGGAGCTTTTACAGATAATATTTAGGCATACCTAAAATTTATATATGTTAAAAAATAGAACATTAAATGTCAATGTAATTATATACATTGGCATGATTATTTGTAATAATTTAACAGGAATAGAATACTTATTTAAATGTTCCTCAATGAATTCAATAAGTAATGCTCAGCTTCTATTCTTGTCATTTTATTACATTTAATCATTTATTCAGAACCATCTTCATTAAGTGATTCCAAATAATTTTCATGAATTTCTTCCGCCAAATCGTCATTACCCTCTATAATAGGTCCTGTATAGTCACAATCATAGCAAACCCACTGAGACCAATTTTGAGGAATAATCCATTTTACATTTTTTGATCCGCATCTCGGACATATTTTATGCATCATAACAAACACCCAAAAAAAATATAAAAGATAATTAATCATTATCTTTTACTGTATAAATAATAAGCTACACCAACAATAACAATTGCAACTACCAAAATCAAAAGAGGATTACCCGTATTGAGTAATGGTTTCTTTTGGTCTTGTTTTTTAGCGTTCTCCTTAGGAGTTTCCTTAGGAGGTTTTTTGACAATCTTATTGACTGTTGTATTATTATTAATTTTTGTATTATTGTTTATTGTATTGTTTGTAACATTATTGATTTTATCTTTTGTTTTTTTACCGTTATCCGTGTCCTTGCTGGTATTGTTATTCTTATCCTGTTTTATGACATCAGATACAGATGACGGATTAGAGCCACCTAATTCATTGGTAATTATAAAAGAAGTGCCATTATTTTTTACAACAGGTTCTTTGTAATTTCCAATTTTATCTGCAGAAACAGAATAGGATATTTGATTTCCACTGCCATCATACTTATCAACATTAATAGTTTTAGACCAACCATTATCCTTTGATAAAACTACAGTCGAAACAATATTATTACCATTTTTTACATAAACAGTAACTGAATTAGGGCGATTAGAAGCACCATTATCCTTCCAATTAATTTTAACTGTCAACTTAACTTTTTCATTTGATTTGACATTACCATTAGTATTATCATTGGAAACAGGAGTGTCATCAACTGAATCGTCAACATACATATCAACATCATCAAAATCTGTAGTTGTGTCAACAACATCATCAAAATTATCTGTTGCTGAAATAAAGCTTACAGCACTTATCAAAAATATTGACATGACCAACAAGATTATATATTTTTTCATATTATCACCAAACAATATACGATTAATTATATTGTTTAAAGTAATATAAAAATATTTAAAAAAAAGTAAAATATATGAGATTAATTTTTAAATCCCATGTTTTTCAAATTCTGTGTTTAAAAAATATTTAATATTCTCTCTGGCCAATTCAACCATTTCAGGAGCAGGACCCCCTGGAATAGCCCTGATTTTAACATTTTCAGCAGGGTTTAATGCTCTTTGAATTAACTCATCAGATAATTCTAATTTATCAAATCCTAAATCCAAAGCTATATCATCAATGAATTTGGAAGTAATATCCTCTTCAGCCATTTCATTAGCAGTAGCTTCATTGACTATTCTACCAACGATTTTGTGGGCTGTTCTAAATGGAATTTGTTTTTCACGAACCATGATGTCTGCTAAATCTGTTGCAGTTGCAAAGTTTTTACCCGCCAACTCTGCGCATCTGTCTACTTTAAATTCAACAGACAACATCATTTTTGTAACAATAGACAAAGTTTCTTTAGTAACTTTAACTGCATTCCACAAGTGAGGAGTAATTTCCTGCAAATCCCTATTGTAAGTGTATGGAATAGCTTTTAGAATAGTTAAAATAGTAATCAATTCACCTGTAGCAATACTGGTTTTACCCCTTGCAAGTTCTGCCACATCAGGATTTTTCTTTTGAGGCATAATAGAAGAAGTTGATGAATATTCATCAGCCATTTCAATAACACCGAATTCATAAGTGCTCCATAAAACTAATTCCTCACAGATTTTAGCCAAAGTTGAAGATAGAGAAACCAAATCAAAAACTGTCTCGCTAATGAAATCTCTTGCAGAAACTCCATCCATAGAATTCTCCAAATAAGCATCAAAACCTAGTAAATCAGTGGTTAATTGCCTATTAATTGGAAAACTGGTGGTAGCCATAGCTGCTGAACCCAATGGATTTAAGTTAACACGCTTATATGTATCAACCAAACGTTCATAATCCCTTTTAAGAGCTTGAACATGAGCCATCAAATGATGGGCTATAGTAATTGGCTGGGCATGTTGCAAATGAGTGAAACCTATGAAAATATCTTCAAGATGTTCTCCAGCCATTTCAACAAGACCTTCAATAAATTCCAGAATACCTATTTGAATTTCTTCAATCATTTCCCTTAAAACTAATCTTACATCACATGCAACTTGATCATTACGTGATTTGGCAGTATGCATATAACCTGCTTCAGGACCAATTTTAGAAGTGACATAATTTTCAATAGCCATGTGCACATCTTCAACAGAAGCATCAAATACCAATGCATCAAAACCCTCTTCTTTAAGATTATCAAGAGCGCATAAAATTTTATCGGCAATTTCTTCATCAACAATACCTTCATGCTTTAACATTGAAGTGTGTGCAAAATTAGTTTTAATATCAGCTTCAAAAAGAACTTTATCCGCATCAAATGATGAAGTATATTCAGCTGCTTCATCAGTCATACCAGTCTTAAAACGACCATTTCTAATATTATCCAAGAAAATCCCTTCTTAAAATATGATTAAAAATTAAAAAAAATAAAGAATAAAAAAAAGAAATAAAGATTTGAAAAATCTTATTTTTTCATTTCAGTGTATCCACATTTACCACATGCAAACCTGTCACCATGGTCAGCCATGAATACACCTTCACCACAACGAGGACAAATTGGGTTTTTTCTTTCAATTTTGTCTCCATCTACTTTGTAAAGATCAGATTTTTTTACCATATAAACCACCTATTCTTCATCTGCTTCAGCTTCTTCAGCTTCTTCTTCAGCAGGTTCTTCTTCAGGTTCTTCATTTTTAGCAATGACATGTTGAGTTTCAATATATTCTAAATCGTCAACAGTATCATAAACTTTAGCATAACCTAATGCTCTAGGTTCTCCGTAGTGTGGTTGTACATTATCTACAACTATTAATTCTTTTTTAGTATTTAATAAAGCAACTAATTTTGATTTAATATCTAATACTTTAGGAGTTGATTCTCCTTCGTAATCAACATAAAATTTAATTTCTTTTCTGTTAAATACTTTATTTTCTTTTTCTTCAATAAATTCAATTTCCATTATAAAACCTCATTTATTTATTCTTCAATAAATCCGTCAATAAGCTTTTGAGCTTTATCTTTCATGTCAGAAACTTTTAAAAGTACTAAACCTTCATTAGGTTGACCATATAGGATTGTAGTTTCCGGATTAGCCATTAAGATGCAAGGAAGAACTGCAAGATCTTCTTCCCCAGCCACTTCAATTACATAACATTCGCCACTGTTAGATAATTCAAGAGCTTTGCCTATGGTTTCCCATAGATCATCTGTAATAGTTCCAGCAGGATTATCAACTTTTAAAATATGTTCTGCACGTATAATTTCATGAGTATGATTTTTTCTTTGAATTAGATTATCAATTATACCAATATTCGGATATAATTCGTATTTTGTAAGATTAGCAAAAGTTGCATCACCAACAGAAATTAAAAACTCAGAAGATTTAATTTCATCAACAGCATCTTCAAAGTCAGGATATAATTTACCTAATGGTTTTTTTAATTCAATAATTATATCTTTATTTAATTCTGCATCTAAACGTAACACAAGAAACCCTCTATCTTACTCTTAAGCAATATTCGCCTGGAATTTTAATATTTAATTCTTTTGCTATAGCTGAATCTTCTGGATCAGTAATAATTAAAAGACCACTCCAATTGTCAGAAGTTGGGCTTCCGCATGATGGACAATGATCTTTATTTGAAATCATTTTGCAAACAGTACAAGCTTTCATTCTCCACCCTTCTTACTTTTTTCTTTAGCTTCTTCAATCCATTCAAATCTACCTAAGTTATTTTGTCTCATTGTAAGTGGAATTTTAGAATTCCTGTTATTTTCAATATTATTAGTAGATTCATCTTTGATTGAAACGCTTACAGCTCTAGCTCTAACTAAGTCACCTTCATCTAAAGTTTTATTAGATTCTTTAGCAAGTAATGCTCCTCTTTTAGGATCATAATTTATATAGTCATCAGTAACTTGAGAAACATGTATTAAACCATCCATAGGTCCAATCCTTACAAAAGCACCATAGTCAACAATATCAATTACTTCACCATCGAAAATTTCATGTTGTTCTGGTTTAAAGAAAATTGCTTCAAAGATGACGTTATGGTATGCAGCACCGTCACCCATAATGAGCCTACCTTCACCAATTTCATCAATATCATTAACACAGATAAGTAAACCAAGTTTTTTATCTAAACGACCTTCATAGGTTTCGTTTAAAGTTTGAATAGCGACTTCTTTTAGAGGATCACCAAATCTGTAAGGTGGAATTCTTACAGTGTCCTCAATTTTTGTTTTATAATACAAAATAATCCCTCATTTATTAATAAGTTTAATTAATATTATATTTTACCTTCAACAGCAATATATCTTTTTTGTCTTAAATATGCTACTGTGATTCCTTTATCTTTCGCACGATTTTTTAATTCAATATCATTTGTAGCTAAAACTTCTGAAACTCTAAGTAACGCATCATCCACAGTTTCATTTTCTAATAATGAAATATCCTTTATTTCAATTTTTGAAGAATTAGCTAACTTTAAGGCCAAATTGGCATTTAACCTTATTTTTCCTTTGTTATTATTTTTCAAACCCTTCAATTCATTGATAACAAAGCTCGGAGTAGTTAATTTATAAGAAGGTAATATTTTTTCAAGTTCAGTGATTATATCAACATTGAACTGAAAAGGAACCATAAAAAAATTGGTATCTATTACAACTTCTTTAGAGTTCATTATTTGCCCTCTACTTTATAATACCGTAACCGATTAATCTCCAACGAGCACCAACTCTACGACTTAAAGCAACCCTGTCTCCAGGACTAGCGCAAACTGGCAATTTAAGAGTAACCTCAACATCATTTTTCTTAGTTGAAGTGACAACACCAATAGTTGTTGTAGTACCACAATTAATCATTAAAGCTTCTTTAATTTTAATTGGAGCAACATCACGTTCTTCTTTAGTACCTACCACACGATCAAGTAAATTAGCTTCCATTTTAAAGCTGTTTAATACTTCAGGTAAAGTACCTTCTTCACCAGCAACAGTTCCAGATAATGAATCTGATTTGGTTAAAGATGGATCTAACTTAGTTGCAATACCTACAAGTCCACCAGGACCAACTTCATCAACTTGTTCACCATTAGCTTCAAGGCCAATAATTTCAGATTTGAGAGTGATTCTCTGACCGTTATTAGTAGGACCAGGTCTGATTTCAATAGTATCTCCAAGTTTAAATGTACCTTGGACTAAAGTTCCACCAATAACTCCTCCTTTAATTTTATTAGCGCCTGAACCAGGTTTGTTAATATCAAATGACCTTGCTACATGCATTAATGTAGAATCTTCTGTATTTCTCTCTGGAGGTTGAATTTGTTTAAGCATTGCTTCAATTAATATGTCAACATTAGCTCCTTGTTGAGCAGACACAGGAATAATTAAAGCGTCTTCAGCACAAGTTCCTTTAACAAATTCTTTAATTTCATTATAACTTTCAATAGCTCTTTCTTTTGAAACAATATCAATTTTGTTTTGAACTACAATAACATCTTTTACACCTATAACATCAAGTGCCATAAGATGTTCTTTAGTTTGTGGCTGTGGACAAGACTCATTTGCAGCAATTACTAAAACTGCACCATCCATAATTGCAGCACCAGATAACATAGTTGCCATAAGGGTTTCGTGACCTGGAGCATCAACAAAGGATACTTTTCTAATTAATTCAGTTTCGCTGCCACAGATTTCACATTTTTCAGAAGTAGTGTAACATTCAGGTTCTCCACATTCAGGACATTTCCTGAATTCGATATCAGCATAACCTAAACGAATTGAAATACCTCTTTTTGTTTCCTCACTGTGAGTATCAGTCCAAATTCCTGATAATGCTTTAGTAAGAGTAGTCTTACCATGGTCTACGTGACCAACTAAACCTATGTTAACATCTGACTGTACGTTCACAGATAACCACCTTTTTTTATAATTTAATTCGACTAAAAGTAAAATAAGAAAAATAGTAGAACTATTCTTCCTCTTCTTCACCAGCACCAATAATTTCAGCTATTGATTTGCTTCCAGCTTGAGTAACTACAGTGTTGATTTGTACAATATCTTCTGCGATAGTGTTTCCTCTAACAGTTTTTCTTTTTTTAACACCATCAGCTTTAGGATGATAACCGATACCACCAGTTAATAAACTTTTAATTCTTCTAGTACCAGAAACATCTTTTTTCATGGTAAAACCATTTTTGTCACTACCACCAGTGATTTTTAAAGTGTAACCATCTAAACCAACAATTGCACCATCAAATTCATCACCGATGACTAAACCATTAAGAGCTTTAGCTTCATCCACTTCAATTTGATGAGTTTCAGCTTTTTGAGACACAACTACTTTGAATGCCATGGTATTTCCTCCTTAATTTTTTATAAACCCAACAAATTCATATAAAGTTTCAAATTCATCTTCAGTTAATTTATCCCTAAATTCTCTTTCAATGAATTTATAATGTTTTTCAGGGATATCAACATATAATTCATCCCCTTCATCAAAATGTTTTCCAACAACAGCATCCTTAATAGCCATTGCAACCCTTTGACCTCTAGGGATATCTGGTAATGTTTCCCCTTTATCTTCCATACTAGCAATTACACCCACATATTCACCATTCTTATTTATCAAAGTTTGACCCTGTTTGACAGTACCGCTTAAAGATTCAATTCCAATAATAGCAGGTTTACTTTGACGGAAAACCAACTTAGGTAAAGACATGAACTTAGCCGGTTTAATGATAGCATCGTAAAACGCTTTTTTCTTGGCTCTTTCAATCTCGTCAATCCATGCTTCATAATCTTCAATAATCTGATAGATTACATCACCTTTAAAGAGTTTAACATCAGAATTTTTAAGATCTTCTTCGGAATTTTGATGAACACTAACATTAAATGCAATAATGGCACCATGTGCATCATTCTCATTTAACGCAATGGATGAATTGATGATATCTCTACGACTTACATCACCAATGTCTGCTTCACGAATAGGAATTTCCAATTCTTTTAATAATTTAACAATAGCTTCAAGAGAACCTAATGTATCCGCTTTAACTAAAATTCCTTCATCTTCAGTATTAATAGTAATATCTTCAATTTCTTTTAAGATTTCCTCTTCAACATTTTCATCATCACTCAATACTCTGAGCGGT